>DATASG010000001.1:0-1717 GCA_036269295.1 Vicinamibacterales bacterium
GCCGTCTGGGTGGAAGACGCGGCGACGCCGTCCCGCGGACCAACGCGCGGTTCCATCGTCGTCGTCCAGCCGCTCGGTCCGGACCGCGCCACGACGCAGCCGTCCGCCGGATCGAAACCTGGCGAGGCGCCCTTCACAGGCATGAGCTTCCGGCCGATCTTCGAGAACGATCGGGTATCGGTGATCCGCGCTCGCATGGAAGTCGGCGCCCGCGAAGGGTTCCATACGCACGGCTCCGATACGATCGTCGTCCACCTGTCGGGCGGCGAGATCGAGGACACCGCCGACGGCAAGACAGTCGTGAACCGGTGGAAACACGGCGACGTCGAATTCGAAGCCCTCGGCTCGAGCCATTCGGCCCGCAACGTCGGCGGCGCCGTCGACGTGGTGCTGGTCGCGCTCAAGCCGCAGTAACGTCGCCCGGCCAACGCGATGCTGAATCAGACCGCCCCACCATCCCCGTCGCGCGGTCTCATCCGGATCCTCGGCGTCGGCTTCGGCCTCGCCGTCATCGTCGGCAGCACGCTCGGCATCGGCATTCTCAGAACGCCCGGCCTGGTCGCCGGTCAGCTCCCCAGCCGCACCGCGATTCTCGCGGTCTGGATCGTGGGCGGCCTGTACACGTTGGTCGGCGCCGCCTGTCTGGCCGAATTGGGGACCATGCTTCCCGAGGCTGGCGGCTACTACGTGTATGCGCGCCGCGCCTTCGGCGACACGGTCGGATTCGCGGTCGGCTGGACCGATTGGCTCACGTACTGCGCCGTTCTCGGGTACGTGTCGATCGCCATCGGCGAGTTTTCGGCGCTGCTCTTCCCGGCGCTTGGCGGCCACGAGCGCGCGATCGCGATTCTGGCGCTTGCGGCGCTCGCAGGGCTGCAACTGGCAGGCCTGCGGGCCAGCAGCCGTTTTCAGGAAATCACGACCGTCGTCAAGTGCGGGGCATTCCTTGCGGTCATCCTGGCGGCGCTGATCTTCGCACCGGGTATTCCCGCGGCATCGGGGTTGGCGGCGCAGGCACCGTCGCTATCCGGCCTGATCGTGGCGCTCCAATCGGTCGTGATCACCTACGGAGGATGGCAGAGCGCGATGTATTTCTCCGAGGAGGATCGCGATCCGGACCGCAACCTTCCGCGGGCGATGATCGGAGGCGTCGCCTCGGTGATTGTCGTATACCTGCTCGTCAACATCGCGTTGCTGACCGTGATGCCGATCGGGGATCTCGCGCGCTCGACGTTACCCGCCGCAGACGCGGCGCAGATTCTGCTCGGCGGCCGCGGCCGCGAGATCATCACCGTCCTCTCGATCGTCTCGCTGCCGCCGATGCTCAACGCCATCCTGATGATCGGCACCCGGATTCTCTTCGCGATGGGACGGGATGGACTGCTGTGGCGGCGAGCGGCCTCGGTCACCGCCGGTGGAACGCCGGCCACGGCGATGCTGGCGACGACGATGGTGGCGCTGGCGCTCATTGCCACCGGCACGTTTCAACGGTTGGTTGCCGTGGTGGCGTTCTTTCTCGCCGCCAACTACGTCGTCTGCTGCCTGGCGCTGATCGTCTTGCGCCGGCGAGAGCCGGGCCGAGCGCGACCGTTTCGCGCCTGGGGCTATCCGTGGTCAGCCGGCATCGTGCTCGGCGGCGCCGCCGCCTTCCTGGTGGGCGCCGCCGTCGGCGATACGGTCAACGCGGCAGGTGCGCTCCTGCTGCTGGCGCTGGGGT
>DATASG010000002.1:0-3543 GCA_036269295.1 Vicinamibacterales bacterium
ACGGGCGCCCGGCGCGTGCTTTGGTTAACGCCCGGTTAAGGCATTTTGTGCCGTCAGACGTCATTGGAAAACCCTCGCAAGCGCCGCTTTTCACTCACGCGCCATAAGCATTCGCTGTGGGCGCTGCCCGCGTTCGGGCTGCTGCTGGTCGCCGGCCTGTGGGCGGCGACCTGGGTGCAGCTTGAGTCGACCGAGCGCGCGTTGATCGGCGCCGCGACGCACACGACCGAAACCCTGGCGGCCGAATTCGAGCAATACACCCGACACGCGATCAACGACGTCGACCGGATGACCCTTCTGGTCAAGCACGAATTCGAGCGGCACAACTCGATGGACCTGGCCGGGCTGATCCGGGAGGGTCTGCTCGTCGAAGGCCACGACCGCGTGGTGCTGAGCATCGCCGACACCGAAGGCAACGTCATCGCCCGGAATCAGCCGTTCAAGCCCTTCAATATCGCCGACCGCGAATATTTTCGCCTGCACGCGGAGCGCGATACCGGCTCGCTCGACATCAGCAAGCCCGTGGTCGGTCGTACATCCCGCATGCCGACCGTCCTCCTGAGCCGCCGCTTGAACCGCAACGGAGCTTTCGCGGGGATCGTGTTCGTCGCGGTGACACCCGAGTACTTCACCGCCTACGAGGATCAGGAGCTGGGCAAGCTGGGCGGCTTGGGACTGCGCGGCCTCGACGGGACGCTCCGGGCGCTCCGCGTCGGTAAAAGCGTGACCTCGACGGGCGATGGCAGCGGGCCGGAGCTCGTGGCGCTGGCGCAAACAAGCCCTTCGGGTCATTACGAAACCGAGAGCGCTGTCGATCATGTCACGCGTATCGTCGCCTATC
Organism: Vicinamibacterales bacterium; assembly: GCA_036269295.1. Taxonomy (GTDB): domain Bacteria; phylum Acidobacteriota; class Vicinamibacteria; order Vicinamibacterales; family CAVVIG01; genus CAVQFC01. The sequence continues at coordinate 842 of DATASG010000002.1, forward strand.
GAAAGCTGGCCGACTACCCGTTCATCGTAACAGCCGCCAACGCGAAGGATGAGGTGCTCGCTGATTTTTACGACCGGCGACGCGACACTCTGATCATCCGAGCGGCGGCCACCGTGATAATCATGCTGTTTTTCGGCGTTGTCACCGTGCTTGCCGTCCGCCTGCAGCGCAACCGGGCGGAGCTCAAGGACCAGCGCCACTTTCTCGAGACGCTGGTCGACAATATTCCGTCGGGCATCACCGTCCGGAGCATGCGCCCCGAAAATTTCGGCCAGTACGTGCTGTGCAGCGAGTCGAACAAGCTGATCTTCGACACAGGGAAGGAAGTGCTCGGCAAGACGGTCCTCGACATCATGCCGGCTAAGTATGCGGCGCAAATCATGGAGTTCGACCGCCAGTTGCTGGCGAGCCCGATGCCGCAGGACATCGTGCAGGTGCGCGACCTGCCGGGCAAGCCGGCGCGCATCCTTCACCTTTTGCGCGCCCCGATCTTCAGCGCCGATGGTCGGGTCGATTACATCATCACCAGCGCGGCCGACATCACGCAGGAGCGGGCCCGTAACGACGAGCTGCAGCTTGCCTCGAAGGTGTTCGAGACGACTGCCGACGCCATCGTCATCAGCGATGCCGACGATCGCGTGGTCATGGTCAACTCCGCGTTCAGCAAACTCACCGGCTTCGACCCCGAGGACGTCCTCGGCCAGATCCTGGCGGAATCGCCGTTTCGCCCGATCGACGTCGAAAATTCCAGGGCGCGGATGGAGATCCAGCGTCGCGACGGCTTCCTGACGGCGGAGGTGCCGCGGATCCGCAAGGACGGCACGCCGCTTTCGCTGTGGGTGACCGCCTCCACCGTCCACAACGACGATGGCACGGTTCGCAATTACGTGCGCGTGTTCACCGATATCTCGCTTTTGAAGGCCACGCAGCAGAGGCTCGAGCAGCTGGCGAGCTTCGATGCGCTGACCGGGGTGCCGAACCGGCGCCTGCTGAACGACCGGCTCGAGCAGACGCTGCGGCGCATGCAGCGCCGGAACGATGGCCTGGCGGTGATGTTCATCGACCTCGACGGGTTCAAGAACGTGAATGACAGTCACGGCCATGCGATCGGCGATCTCGCCCTGCAGGCGGTGGCGTCGCGCCTGCAGAGGTGCGTCCGTTCGAGCGACAGCGTCGGACGTCTGGGCGGCGACGAGTTCGCGATCGTGCTGGACGGCGCGCGGCTTCCCGCCGACGCGGCGCTGGTCGGCGAACGGATCGTGGCAGCGATGGCCGAGCCCCTTATTCTCGAAGGACATCGCCTCACCCTAGCAGCGAGCATCGGCATCGCGGTCTACCCCGATGACGGAACGGACGCGGCCTCGCTGCTGAAGAGCGCCGACGAGGCGATGTACCGAGTCAAGCAGGCGGGACGCAACGGGTTCCGGTTCTCTTCCCACGCCCCTGAACTCGCAGCAGCGGTCGGCTGACCCGCCGCGGCGCGAGCGCGCTGACAACCGGTCTTTTTACGCCAGCGAGCTTGCGAGCGAGCGCAAGATCTGACGCGGGTTTTCCTCGATCGGCAGGCCGTGCGATACGAGGATGCGCTTCAGCGATTCGATCTCCGCCCATTGCATCAGCTGACCGCGCAGCGCGTTCGCATCCTTGATCATCACCATCTTCACCACCCTGGGGATCTGCGCTTCCTTGCCGGCGAAGCCGGCGAGCTGCAGCAGCCAGCCGCGCGAGCCGGGCTCGCTGCGGATATTGCCGACCAGGTCGTTCAGCACCAGCGTCGTGCCGTTCGCCGTGCGAACGAGCAGCGCCGCCTCGTGCCCCCGCGTTCCTGGGACCGCCGCAAACTGCACGTTCGGGTCGCCGAAGTCAGGCGCGACCGTGTCGACCGGAACCACCTCCTCGACCTTTGCCCGGGCCCCCTCCGGCGCGACAACCTGCATCGCCGGATAGCGCTCTTTCCACGGCTTCGCGTCGAGCCGATGCTTGTCGCTCGGCACGATCAGGAACGCCGGACGGCCGTACGCTTCGAGCCGGGTCATTTCGCCCTCGTCGAGCGAGATCGCGCTGAACACGATCAGCCGGGATCCGTCCAGGCGCACGACGGTCATGCGCCGCGGCAAGCTCATCATCGGCATGCGGATATCGCCGGTCACCGTCAGGATGTTGTCGTCGATCTCCGAGAGCTTGCCGTGCGGCAGGACCTTCCACTGCTGAAATGGCCGGGTCATCGTAGAGCTCCTTGGCGTCTATCGGTACCCGCCTTGAATTGGCGGCACCAGTTCGTTATGATGAAGTGTACGTGCAGTGCGGGGACTGTAGGCAGACTCCCCGCTTCAAGACGCCCATCGGCGTCCAAGTTCTGCTCCAATCGTCGGGCCGGCGGCCCGCGGGAGCGTACATTGGGCGCATCAATCGGTTCAGCGGCAACTCGGACGTTCAATTTCGACGCCGACGCGGTCGGCGCGGTTCCGGCAGGCTGGCTCGCCGGCGTCACCGGCCAAGGCGGACATCACTGGAGCGTCGAGGCCGACGCGAGCGCTCCGTCCAAGCCCAACGTATTGAAGCAGAGCGGACGCGGCGATTTTCCGTGGTGCGTCCTGCCTGGCAGCTCGATTGCCGATGGCCGGGTCGAAGTGCGCTTCAAGCCGATCGCGGGCAGCGAAGACCAGGCCGGCGGCGTCGTATGGCGCTGGAAGGATGGCGGC
>DATASG010000003.1:0-4399 GCA_036269295.1 Vicinamibacterales bacterium
GAAGGCGCCACCGGCAAGCTGTTCTCGCGCTTCTGGATGCACGTGGAGTATCTGATCGTCGAAGAGAAGAAGATGTCGAAGTCGCTCGGGAACACCTACACGATTCCCGACGTGATCGCGAAGAAGTACCGGCCGTCGGCGGTCCGCTACCTGCTGCTGTCGGCGCACTACCGCAAGCAGCTAAACTTCACGTGGGACAGCCTGGCGGGCGCGGAGAAGGCGCTGCAGAGGCTGACCGACTGTCTCGGCCGGCTCGACGCGGTGACCGCTGACGGATCGCACGCCGAGCTCGCCGCGCGCGTGGCGGCGGCGGAGCGGGCGTTCAGCGATGCGATGCAAGCCGATCTGAACACCGCCGCGGCGCTCGGCGCCATCTTCGAGCTGGTCAGCGCCCTGAACTCCGCCATCGACGCCGGCGCCATCGGCACGGGCGACGTCGCGGTCGCCAAAGCGGCGTTCGATGGCTTCGATCGCGTGCTCGGCGTGGTCAGCCTGCGGCAGGCCGAGGACGCGAGGCCGCCGGTGCCGGTGGACGAGATCGAGCAGGCCATCGAGGATCGCCACGCCGCCCGCCGCCGCCGCGACTTCGCGGCCGCCGACCGTATCCGGCAGGATCTGGCGGCACGCGGCGTGCTCCTGGAAGACAACACCGCGGGAACGCGATGGAAGAGGAAGTAGAGTTAGAACTGAGAACTCAGAACGCAGAACTTGGAACTCCAGTTCACGAGTTCTGGCGCGCGTTTTACGACGCGTAGCGGCGACCGCTGCAGCACGCTGACGAACACGGCAGCTCTCAGCTTTGAGTTCTGAGTTCTGAGTTTATGACGATTCCTTTCCTCAAGACGCCCCTGCCAGGGCCGAACGCCAAGGCGATCATCGATCGCGACAAGGCCGTTGTCTCGCCGTCATACACCCGTGGCTACCCGTTGGTCATCGCGCGCGGTACGGGGTCCACGGTCGAGGACGTCGACGGCAACGTGTTCCTCGATTGCGCGGCCGGCATCGCGGTCAACTCCACCGGCCATTCGCACCCTGCCGTCGTGAAGGCGATCGTCGATCAGGCGCAGAAGTTCCTGCACCTGTCGGGCACCGACTTCTATTACGAGGCGCAGGTGAAGCTCGCGGAGGATCTGGCGTCGATTGCGCCGATTCAGGGCGGCGTGCGTTCGTTCTTCGGGAACTCCGGCACCGAGGCCATCGAAGCCTGCCTCAAGCTGTCGCGCTTTGCGACCGGCCGACACAACGTCATCGCCTTCTACGGCGCCTTTCACGGCCGCACCATGGGCTCGCTGTCGCTGACCGCGAGCAAGGCAATCCAGCGGCGCGGCTTCGGGCCGCTGCTGCCGGGCGTGTATCACGCGCCGTATCCCGATCGCTACCGGCCACCGCTGGGGATGACGGCGGAGAACTGCGCCCGCGGGTGCGCCGACTTCATCGAGCAGCAGCTGTTCGCGAGCGTCGTATCGCCAGACGAGGTCGCCGCGGTCGTCGTCGAACCGATCCAAGGCGAGGGCGGCTATATCGTCGCCCCGGATGAATTCCTGCAGCGGCTGCGCGAGCTGACCGCGAAGCACGGGATCCTGCTGGTCGCCGACGAGGTGCAGTCCGGCATGGGGCGGTCGGGAAAGATGTTCGCCATCGAGTTCGCGGGCGTCGAACCCGACGTCATGGCGATCGCCAAGGGGATAGCGTCAGGGCTGCCGCTCGGCGTCGCGGTCGCGCGCGCCGGGTTGATGGCATGGCCGCCGGGCGCACACGCGAGCACGTTCGGCGGCAACCCGGTGTCGTGCGCCGCGGCAATCGCCACGATCGCGCTGATCAAGGATCAGCTGGTCGCCAACGCGGCCGATGTCGGAGCACACCTGATGGCCGGCCTGCAAGGACTGGCGGACAAACATTCGCTGGTCGGCGAGGTGCGCGGTCGCGGCCTGATGATCGGCGTGGAGCTGGTCCGCGATCGGCACACCAAGGAGCGCGCCACCACCGAACGCGACGCGGTCGTGACGGCCGCCTTCAACCGCGGCCTGCTGGTGCTCGGCGCCGGCAGGAACGCCGTCCGCTTCTCGCCACCCCTCGTGCTCACGCGCGGGGAGGCGGACACCGCGATCGCGATCTTCGACCAGGCGCTCAGCGACGTCGACCGGCAGACGCGCTAGAGATCGTTTTTTCGCGGGTGTGAGCCGGATCGGTCGAAGGGGACACCCTTCGCCCGAGCCGTGCGCGACACCGCATTGTGCACACGCAGTAGCGGAGGTCTTCACGGGTTGGATTCAACACAGGGACGCGCCGACACAAAGGCGACGAAGGACACAAAGGACACTCGTTCCAACCCGACGACGGATCGCGGTTTGCTTCGGCAAGCCACATGTCGCGAGCCAGAGTGGCGCTAGGAAAAACCGGCGAGGATCTCGCCTGCGCGGAGCTGGAGAGGCGCGGCTATGCAATTGTTGCCAGGCGATACCGCCGAAGGCGCGGAGAAATCGACATCATCGCTCGTCAGGGTGACACGATGGTGTTTGTCGAGGTCAAGGCGAGGGAGGGGCACGAGTTCGGGGAGGGTGCCGAAGCGGTGACGGCGTTGAAGCGGCGGCGGATCGCGCGTCTTGCGCTCGACTACGTCACCCGCCGGCACTTGTCTCATTGTCCCTGCCGTTTCGACGTCGTGTCGATCCATTTCGAGGCCGGCCGGCCGCAGATCGAGGTTTTTCAAAACGCTTTCGATGCCTGAACTGAGACGCGATCCCGTCATCGGCCGCTGGGTGATCATCTCCACCGATCGTCAGAAGCGTCCCCACGACTTTCTTTTCGAGCGCGCCCTGGCGACCGGGCGTGAGCACTGTCCGTTCTGTCCGGGTCACGAGGCGATGACGCCGCACGAGGTGCTGGCCTACCGGCCGGGCGGCGGGGCGCCCAACACACCTGGCTGGGAGGTCCGCGTAGTCCCCAACAAGTACCCGGCGCTGCAGGTGGAGGGGACGACGGTCGATCGCGAGGGCGACGGGATGTTCGACCGGATGAGCGGCATTGGCGCGCACGAGGTGATCATCGAGACGCCGGATCACGATCGGCCGCTGGCGCTGCTGTCGGAGGTGGAGATCGAGCGTGTGCTGTGGGCGGCGCGCGAGCGGATGCTCGATCTGAAGGGCGACTTCAGGCTGAAGTACATCCTGATCTTCAAGAATCACGGCGCTGCGGCGGGCGCGACGCTGGAGCACCCGCACGCGCAGTTGATCGCGCTGCCGATCGTGCCCGACTTCGTGCGCGACGAGATCGAGGGGGCGCGGCGGCATTTCGCGGTCAAGGAGCGTTGTGTTTTCTGCGACATCATGCGGCAGGAGCTCGGCGACGAGGTGCGGGTGATTCAGGAGAACGCGGACGCGGTGGCGCTGGCGCCGTACGCGCCGCGGTTTGCGTTCGAGACCTGGATTCTGCCCAGGCGGCACGGGGCGCGGTTCGAGGAGGTGCCCAAGCGCGAGTACGAGGGCGTGGCGCGGCTGCTGAAGGCGGTGCTGCAGCGGCTGAACCGGGCGCTCGAGACGCCGCCGTTCAATCTGGTGCTCCACACCTCGCCGTTCTCGGAGGAGACGGGCGAGGTGTATCACTGGCACATCGAGATCATGCCGAAGCTGACGCGGGTGGCCGGTTTTGAGTGGGGGACGGGGTTCTACATCAACCCGACGCCGCCGGAGGAAGCGGCGAAGGTGCTGCGTGCGGTGAGGCTGTAGCTTGAAAGCAGGCCCAGCCGTGTGGTACTTTGGGGGTTCGGGCGGGAATAGCTCAGTGGTAGAGTGCGACCTTGCCAAGGTCGAAGTCGCGGGTTCGAATCCCGTTTCCCGCTCCAACATTTTCTTCTCGCCAGGTCGGTCAGGGCGGGTCGCAAGACCCGCCATTCGTCTTTTACGGGGCGCCGTCGCCAAGAGGTAAGGCAGAGGTCTGCAAAACCTCCACCCCCGGTTCAAATCCGGGCGGCGCCTCCAATTCTAACCAGCCGGGTTTCTAGCACTTGCGGACTTCGGCTCGTTGTCCGCTTCTTGAGACTTGGGAACAGTTGGGAACAACCGCTCTTCGAGCGATTCGATCGCCGCGCGATGCGACGCGTCGACGACGTGCGTGTAGATGTTGAGCGTCGTCTGGATGCTCGCGTGCCCAAGTTGCTCTTGCGCGATCTTCACCGGCACGCGCAGATCGTTGAGCAGCGACGAATGAATGTGGCGGAACTGATGCCACGTCACGCGTCCGAGCCCCGCACGTTCCGCCGCCGGCTGTAATACGCGCTCCAGCAACTTCGATTCGCGGAGAGGTTCGCCGGACTTGTTCGGGAACACCAGATCGTCGCCGCTCTTGCGCGCCGATCGATCGCGATGTTCTTTCAGCGATTGGATCGCATGCGGTCCCAGCG
>DATASG010000004.1:0-20119 GCA_036269295.1 Vicinamibacterales bacterium
GCGTGCGCGCGAGATCCACGGCGGTTTCGAGGCTGCGCGCCACCGTCGCGGGCAGGCTCGAGGCGCCCCGCTGCGCCGCCTGCAGTTGCATCAGAATGGCGCCGAAGCCCTGCGCCAGCGTGTCGTGAATGTCGCGCGCGATCCGGTTGCGCTCTTCGAGGACCGCCTGGCGTCTCGCCTCGAGGAGGCTCCGATCCACGACCCGGCTGTAGTAGAGGGCGAGCGTCGCCTGCCGCGCGGCCGCGTCGAGCAGCGCCGACAGCCACAGGCGCTCGCACTCGGAGCTCTCGACGCTCGCGAGCGCAATCCAGCCGAGGGTCTTCGGCGCCAGGCTCATCGGGGCGACGAGCAGCGTCTGCACGCCGGCGGCGCGATTGAACGCCCGCACCGGTTCCGGCAGGCGCGGATCCTCGCCCTGGTATTCCTGGATCGCGGTACGGCACTCGTCGCAGCCGATCAGATGCCGCGTCATGCTCTCGCGCGGCAGCGCGAGCGACGCCCAGTCCGGGCTTTCGGCCATCAGGGTCTCGCCGCCGATGTTGGCCATCCACAATTCGCAGGCGCTGGTGGATTCGTCAAGGAGCCACACCCCACAGGAGTACGCGCCCGAGTCGTCTCGCAGCCGCTTGGTGAACATGCGGAAGAAGCCGCGCAGGTCGGGGTGCGTCACCAGCAAGTCGAGCGCCAGTTGCACGGCGTCGCGCTGAATCGACGCCATGCAGTCGGCTCGTTGTCTGTCGTCACGCAAGCGGGACAGCTCGGCCTGAAGCCGCGCGATCTCGGGTTCCGGTGGCAAGCCGAAGGTTTCCGGTGGCGAGTCGAGGCCGCTCACCGCGGCGGGCGCGACGTCTTCGTCGGATCGCATAGCTCGATTATCGGGCCTGTCGCATCCCTGCGCCACCGATCATACGGCCCATGATCCCCTCGTCCTTTTGGCGGAGGCCGGAGTGCTCCACCGGGGCGACCCAGCGATGCCGCATTCGAACGAGGCCGGTATGGGCTATCTGCCTGATTGTGAGACACCGTTGGCCGCGCCATGCTGCGTAGGTCATGAACATCCAACCGTCACGTGTTTCCCTGCTCCTTTCCACTGCTCTGAAGTTCTCCGCGCTCGGCCTCGCCGGAGTCGCGGCGATGAGCATCGCTGCCTGCGCCCGGGTCGAAACCAGCGGCGCTGCGCCTCCGCTCCCTCAGGTCACGGCCGCGCCCTCGGTCGCGCGCGACGTCACGGAATGGGACGAATTCACCGCCCGGCTCGAGCCCATCCAGACGGTGGCCGTCCGGCCGCGCGTCTCCGGTCTGCTGTCAACGGTGTCGTTCGAGGAAGGCAGTCTGGTGCGGCAAGGACAAGTGCTGTTCCAGATTGACGACCGTCCCTTCCAAGCGCAGGTCGATCGCCTTCGCGCCGAGCTCGCGCAGGCGACCGTCGCGCGCGATCGCGCCGCGGTAGAAATGCGGCGCGCCGATCGCCTGTCCAGCGAGAACGCGATGGCCCTCGAAGAGCGCGAGCGCCGTGCCGGCACCGCCGCGGAGGCGACGGCTCACGTCGATGCTGCGGCGGCCGCGCTGCGCGCCGCCCAGCTCGACCTGGACTTCACCAAGGTCGTGTCGCCGATTGACGGCCGCGTCGGCCGCGCTCTCGTGACGCGAGGCAACCTGGTGTCAGGCGGCCAGGGCGAAGCGACGCTGCTCACGACCGTGGTGTCGGTCGATCCCATTTATGCCTCGTTCGACGCCGACGAGCAGGCGTTCCTGCGCTACGGCGATCGGGCGCGCCAGGGGGCTCGTGCCGGTAAAGGCAGCCTTCGGATCGAAATGGCGCTGGCCGACGAGCAGACGTTTCCGCATCAAGGCACGCTGCAATTTCTCGACAACCAGCTCGATCCTGCGACGGGGACCATCCGCGGACGCGCCATCTTCGACAACCGCGATCATCGCCTGACGCCCGGACTGTTCGTCCGCCTCCGCCTGCCCGGCACGCTGGGGTATCCGGGTGTGCTCGTCGAGGACCGATCGGTCGGGACCGATCTCGACCGGCGTTTTGTGATGATCGTCGGCGCCGACAAGAAAGTCGAATCGCGGACCGTCACCCTCGGACCGCTGGTCGACGGCCTGCGCGTGGTCCGCAAGGGCGTGACCGCCGGCGAGCTCGTCGTCGTCAATGGTCTGCAGCGCGTGCGGCCGGGAATGCAGGTCAACGCGACGGTGGCGACGATGGGCGGTGCGCAGTGAACTTCTCGTCTTTCTTCATCACCCGGCCGATCTTCGCCGTCGTCCACTCGATCGGGATCGTCATCGGCGGCGCCCTGGCGCTGATGAAGCTCCCGGTCAGCGAATACCCCGCCGTCGTGCCGCCGACGGTGATCGTGCGGGCGGCGTTCCCGGGCGCCAACCCGAAGGTCATCGCCGAGACGGTAGCCGCGCCCCTCGAGCAGCAGATGAACGGCGTCGAGGACATGCTCTACATGTATTCGCAGGCGACGTCCGACGGCGCGCTGACGCTGACGATCACGTTCGCGCTCGGCACCAACCTCGACACCGCCCAGGTGCAGGTGCAGAACCGGGTCGCCCAGGCGCTGCCGCGCCTGCCACAGGACGTCCAGCGCATCGGGGTGACGACCGAGAAGGCGTCGCCCGATTTCCTGCTCGTCGCGCATCTGGTGTCGCCCGATGACCGCTACGACATGCTCTACCTGTCCAACTACGCCCTCCTGCAGGTGAAGGACGAGCTGACACGCCTGCCCGGTGTCGGGGCGGTCCAGATCTTCGGCGCCGGCGAGTACAGCATGCGCGTCTGGCTGGATCCCAATCGACTGGCCTCTCGTCAGTTGACGACCACGGATGTCGTGCGGGCCATCCGTGAACAGAACATCCAGGTCGCGGCCGGTGTGCTCGGTGCGCCGCCGGCGCCGTCGGACGCCACATTTCAGCTCGCGATCAACGCGCAGGGACGGCTCACGACGGAAGAGGAGTTCGGCAGCATCGTCGTCCGCGCCACGAAGGAAGGGCAGATCACGCACCTCTCGGACGTAGCGCGCCTCGAGCTCGGGTCGAGCCGTTATTCGCTGCGCAGCCTGCTCAACAACAAACCGGCCGTCGGAATCGGCGTCTTTCAGCGACCCGGCACCAACGCGCTGCAGGCGTCGGCCGACGTACACGCGACCCTGGAACGGCTGAAGCAGAGCTTCCCGCCTGGCGTGGAGTACCGGATCGTCTACGACCCGACGGTCTACGTGCGCGAATCGATCAACGCCGTGGCCCATACGCTGCTCGAGGCGATTCTGCTCGTCGTCCTGGTCGTGGTGGTCTTCCTCCAGACCTGGCGCGCATCGATCATCCCCCTCGTCGCCGTGCCGGTGTCGCTCATCGGCACGTTCGCGATCATGCTGGGCCTCGGCTTTTCGCTCAACACGTTGTCGCTCTTCGGCCTGGTGCTCGCCATCGGCATCGTCGTGGACGATGCGATCGTCGTGGTTGAAAACGTGGAACGGCACATCGAGCTGGGTCAACCACCGCTCGAAGCCACGCGGCGGGCGATGGCGGAAGTCTCGGGACCGATCGTCGCGATCGCGCTGGTCCTGGGCGCCGTCTTCGTGCCGACGGCGTTCATCAGCGGCCTGACCGGGCAGTTCTACCGGCAGTTTGCGCTCACCATCGCGATCTCCACCTTCATTTCGGCCTTCAACTCATTGACCCTGAGCCCGGCGCTGGCGTCCCGGTTGCTGCGTGCGCACGGCGCGCCTCGCGATGGGGTGCAACGGCTGATCGATCGGCTGTTTGGCTGGTTCTTCCGCGGCTTCAACCGCGTCTTCACGCGAGGGTCGTCGATCTACGCGGGAGGCGTGTCGCGGGTGCTTCGGGTGTCCGCGCTGGCGCTGGTGGTGTATGTCGGGCTCATCGGCCTGACCGTCCTCGGCTTCGCCAAGGTGCCGCAGGGCTTCGTGCCGGCGCAGGACAAGGACTACCTCGTCGCCTTCGCGCAGCTGCCCGACGGCGCCACCCTCGATCGGACCGACCGCGTCATCCGCCAGATGTCGGCGCTGGCGTTGGAACATCCCGGCGTCGCCAACGCGATCGCGTTTCCGGGTCTGTCGATCAACGGCTTCGTGAACGCGCCGAACACCGGCATTGCGTTCGTGACACTCAAGCCGTCTGACGAACGGGCGGGCCACCGCGGGCTGGACACCAACAGCATCGTCGGCGAGCTCAATCAGCGCTTCGGCTCGATTCAAGATGCGTTCGTGGCCATCTTCCCGCCGCCGCCGGTGCAGGGCCTTGGCGCGGTCGGCGGATTCAAGCTGTTCGTCGAGGATCGCGCCGGCCTTGGGTTCGAAGAGCTCTACAAGCAGGTGCAGGGCGCGGCCGCCGCGGGCCAGAGCGAGCCCTCACTCTTCGGCCTGTTCTCGAGCTTTCAGGTCAGCGTGCCGCAGATCGACGTCCACGTCGACCGCGAGCGCGTCAAGAGCTACGGCATTCCGCTCACCGACGTGTTCGAAACGCTTCAGGTGTACCTCGGATCGGTGTACGCGAACGACTTCAACCGGTTCGGACGCACCTACCAGGTCAACGTGCAGGCGGAATCGTCGTTCCGGTTGCAGCCCGAGCAGATCGCGCGCCTGAAGACACGCAATGACCGCGGCGAGATGGTACCGCTCGGGTCGGTGCTGCAGGTCAGCCGCACCTACGGTCCGGACCAGGTGATGCACTACAACGGCTACCCCGCGGCTGAGATCAACGGCGGACCGTCGCCCGGCCACAGCTCGGGCCAGGCACAGGCGGCGATGACGGCCCTGCTCAAGCGCTCGCTTCCCAACGGCATGACCTTCGAGTGGACCGAGCTCGCCTACCAGGACGCGATCTCCGGCAACACGATGTTTCTGATTTTTCCTCTGTGCGTGCTGCTGGTGTATGGCGTCCTCGCGGCGCAATACGAGAGCCTGTCGCTGCCGTTGACGGTCATCCTGATTGTGCCGATGACCCTGCTCTCGGCTATCGGCGGCGTCTGGTTGACCGGCGGCGACAACAACGTGTTCACGCAAATCAGCCTCCTGGTGCTCGCCGGGCTGGCGTGCAAGAACTCGATCCTGATCGTGGAGTTCGCCCGTCATCTCGAGAGCGAGGGTGCTCCGCGCGTGACCGCGATCCTCGATGCGTGCCGCGTCCGCCTGCGTCCCGTACTGATGACATCGGTCGCGTTCATCATGGGCGTCGTGCCGCTGGTGCTGGCGACCGGTCCGGGCGCCGAAGTTCGCCGGGCGATGGGTGTCGCGGTGTTCGCCGGCATGCTCGGCGTCACGGCGTTCGGGCTCGTTCTGACGCCGGTCTTTTATGTTGTCGTGCAGGGGCTGGCAGAGAAGCTGTCGCGGCGGACACGGAGCGTCGTGCCGCAGGTCCCGGCCATTGCGGAGAGTCACTAATGGTGCGCCATTCAGAACGCGGATTACGCGGATTGCGCGGATTTCGCATCCTGCTCGTCGCGGGGCTCGCGTGGGTTCCGGCGGCCGGGTGCGCCATTCATACAACGGCACCCGTCGCCGCCGTGCCGCAGACCGAGTTGGCCGGCTGGGACACGGCGGCGTTTTCGGAACAAGCGTACGACCCGCACTGGTGGCAGCAGCTCGACGACACCGTGCTCGCGCAGCTTGAAACCGCGGCGCTCGGCGCCAACCACGACGTGCGGTCGGCGGTGGCGCGGCTCGACGCCGCGCGGGCCGTGTTCGACGAGGACCGTCGCAGCCGCTACCCGAAGGTGACCGCCGGCGCCTTCGTTGACGTGCGCGATCAGGCGATACCGGGATTCTACGACCAACCTCTACGCGTCAATACCTACCGCGCCGGATTCGACGCCTCGTGGGAGCTGGACCTCTTCGGCCGGGTGCGAGCGGCCATCGCTGCCGCGTCGGCGGAGGCCGAGAGCGTCGAGGCCGCGTTGTCGGCGGTGCGCGTCAGCGTCGCGGCGGAGGTCGCCAGGAACTATTTCGAGCTGCGCGGCGTTCAACAGCGGATGTCGGTGCTCGATCGCAGCCTGGTCAACCAGCGCGAGACGCTGCGGTTGACGACGGTGCGCCGGGATGCGGGCATCGGCGAGGAGCAGGATGTGGCGAGCGCGTCGGCACGCGTCTCGGCGATCGAAGCGGCGCTCCCTCCGCTGCGCACCGCCCTCGCGACGCGCGCCCACCGGCTCGCGGTGCTGACAGGCCAGGCGCCCGGGCAGCTGACGGTCGATCTGGCGCCGCGAGCCTATCCGGTGCTCGCAAAAACGATCGCGTTGGGGCCGGCCGACCAGCTCCTCAATCGCCGGCCGGATGTTCGGGCCGCGGAACGTCGCCTGGCCGCGACCGCGGCGACCGAAGGGGTCGCGGCGGCCGATCTGTACCCGCGAATCACGATCTCCGGTCTGCTCGGGCTGCTGGCCGGTCGCGGCAATCTCTTCGGGACCAGCGATTCTCGAGCCTGGGCTGTCACTCCGGCGCTGCAGTGGAGCGCGTTCGATCTCGGCAGCGCCCGCGCCCGGCTCCGTGGCGCCCACGCGGTGACCCAGGAGGCGCTCTCAGACTACGAGAAGACGATGCTGCTGGCGCTCGAGGAGACGGACACGGCGCTGGTGACCTACCGGCAACAGCAGGAGCGGCTCGTGAAGCTGACCGATGAGGTCCGCGAGGGCGCCCGCGCCGCCGGCATCGCGAGGGCGCGATATCGCGAAGGGGTTGCGGACTTTCTGTCGCTCCTCGACGCGGAACGCACTGAGCTCCAGGCCGAGGACGGGGCGGCTCAGGCTGAAGCGGATGTCTTCACCGCCTTTGTCGGGCTCTACCGCGCGCTCGGCGGCATCCAGTAACACGAGGCGCAGGCTTGGGCGAAGAGTGCCCCGGCGCGTTGAACTACTCCTAGAATGGAGGAATCAAACGCGGACGGACACCCTTCGTCCGAGCACAGACTAGAGGAGGCTTCATGCGCAACCTCGTCGCCGCCCTGGCCCTCGTCGTCGGAACGCCGCTCTTGGCGCAGCCCTCGGGTTCATACCGCATCACCCATCGCTACGTCCTGGGCGGCGAGGGCGGCTGGGACTACATCGTTCCTGACCCGCCGAATCACCGGGTGTTCATCGGACGTCAGAATCGCGTGATGGTCGTGGACGAGGAGCAAGGGACGCTCCTGGGCGAAGTCACCGGCATTCAAGGTGCGCACGGGACAGCGATCGCACCTGCCTCGGGACATGGGTTCGCCACTTCGGGGAACGACCAGTCGGTGGTGATGTTCGACCTCAAGACCTTCAAGACGTTGAGCCGGATCCCCGCGGCTGAAGATGCGGACGCCATCATCTACGACGGGCCATCGAATCGCATCTTCACCTTCAATGGCGATGCGCACTCCTCCACCGTGATCGATCCGCAGGCCGGAACCCGGGTGACGAATCTTGCCCTGGGGGGCAAGCCGGAATATGGCGCGTCAGCCGGCGACGGCAAGGTCTACGCGAATCTGACCGACACCAGCGAAGTGGTGGAAATCGACGCCAGGGCCGCCACCGTGACGCGGCGCTGGTCGACGGCGCCCTGCAAGCAGCCGGTCGCGATGGCGCTTGATACCGTGCACCATCGGCTGTTCAGCGGGTGCCGCAGCGGCGTGATGGCCGTATCCGACTACCAGGCCGGCAAGGTGGTGGCAACGGTGCCGATTGGAACCGGCGTCGACGGCGCCGGGTACGACGCGGCCGCGGCCGATGCCTTCGCGTCGAACGCGGACGGCACGCTCACCGTCATCCACCAGGACGGACCGGATCAGTATCACGTCGCCGAAACGGTGCAGACCGCTCCGGCGTCGCGCAATATGGGGATGGACCCGACCAACCATCGCCTCTTCATCGTCGCCGCGACATTCGGACCGGCTCCGGCCGGCGGTCGAGGCCGAGGCGCGGTCGTCCCGGAGTCGTTCACGTTGCTGGTCGTCGAAAAGGCGGGCCGGTAAGGAAGGAACCGGCTCTCCTGGATTCACAGGAGGCCAGGGTCTCCTGTTCTCGAGAGCGACTTCCAGTAGGGTGTAGCAGCTGGATCGTGGGCCGATAGCGCTCAGAATCTGGTCGCGCGGTAGCCGGCGCGGGTGCGAACCGACAGCGCCTCCGGGCTCGCCACGGTGACGCGAATCGTGCGATAGGTGCCGTCGAGCGCCTGGTTGCTGGGCGCATACGCGATGGTGTACTGGTTCCGGATCTGCCGTGCGATCTCGAGCGCGACTTCACCCATCTGGTCGATGCCCGCCGGATAGTAGGCGATTCCTCCGGTCCGGTCCGCCAGCCGATCCAATTCGTGCCGGCCTTGCTTGACCCGGCCTTCGTCGCCGAACAGCCCCACCGCGAAGATCACGGTGTCGCGCTGCTCCGCCTGCTTCTCGATCTGATCGCGCGTCGCCGCGCTGGCGTTGTCAATGCCGTCGGTGATCACCAGGAGCACTCGGCGCTCACGCGTCCCGCGCTCGGAGAGGTAGCTCTGCGCCTGACCGATCGCGTCCCACATCGCCGTGCCGCCGATCGAGTCCACGCGGCCGATGCCGGCTTCCAGCTCCGCCACGCTGCTCGTGAACGGCACGTCGAGACGCGCCTTGTCATTGAAGTTCAAGACGAAGATTTCGTCCTCGGGATTTGACGCGCGCGCGAGCGCCACCGCCGCCGCCTCGACCTTCGAGCGCAGGAGTCGCATGCTGCCGCTGTTGTCGATCAGCAGGCCGAGCGAAACCGGAATGTCGTCGCGCCGGAAGAGCGTGATCGGTTGCCGCTTGCCGTTCTCGAACACCCTGAACGCGTCGCGCTCGAGATTGGTCACCAGCTCGCCGCGCGAATTCCTCACCGTCGCGTGGAGCACGACGAGACGGGTTTCGGCGCGGAAGGCCGGTTGCTGCGCCAGCAGGCCGGCGAAGGGCAACAGCGCGACGGCGATGAGGTTCCTCACCGCGACAGAGGGCCAGGCGCCAGCCGCACCTGGATCGGCGTGTCGGCGGCAAAGGTGACCTCACGCCCCTTGCCGAGCACATTCGTATACACGGTACGAACGGCGCCGTAGACCGTGAGGGCGATGCCGGCGGGACGCGAGAGCTGGCCGACCGCCGCGCCGATCAACCCCAGGCCGATGAACCCGCCGACGCCGCGGCTGCCCAGCCCAGAGCCAGCGGTGTGGATCGATCCGTCTCCATCGGGGTCGGCGAAGCGGTGACCATCCCCTTCGAGGGCGCCGTGCAGGCTCATCAGCGAGAGGACCGGGGCGATGAACCGGGTCTTGGAGTTTTCCAGGGTCGCGCCGCCCTCGTCGTCAACGGCGAGACGATCGTCGCTGCTCGCGTCAATGGCGTGCAGCGCACCGAGCAGCGGCGCCGGTTCCTGGTTCGGGACCTGCACGCGTTGGAACAGGAACCGCAACCGGCCGTTGCGGTGGAACCTGCGCGCCGGCACCGCCAGCGTGACCTCGCCCATCAGCCTGGTGCCTTCCGGGAGGATCACCCGGTGATCGGCCGAGAACACCGTCTCGGTTACCACCGCCTCGAAAGGCGTGCCGCGCGGCGTCCTGGACGAGTCGAGCGTGGCTGCCAGCCGTGCGGTCAGAATGCTGTCGGGCGCCGGCGGCGTGCCGGCCGGCGCGGCCATCGCCGGAATCACGCGGCCGAACGCGAGCGGGGACGAGAGCTCGGCATCGTAGACGGTCCCCTTTGCAAGGTACTGCGGATGGTAAGGCAGCTGCTGCACGGCGGCGTCTTTGAGCCGGTGCAACTGGCCCGGTTCGCGCAGCGACTTGATCGACGCGAAGCCGTCCTGCACCTTGGCCTTCGCTTCCCCGATCGCATCGACGGTCCGCTGCTTGATTTCACTGCGCGCGCGAGACGCCATCGTGGGACTCACCGCAGCGTCATCCGACGTCGACTCTTCACGGCCACCGGCCTTCGAACCGCCCGCCACACTGCGTTTTACGTTGGCCGTCCCATCGCTGACGACCGTCTCGATCGGCAATTCCCGGCCATCGTCGAGCACCACGGTGTCGAATGTCAGCTTCGCATGTTTGGTCGGGGAGAGGTTGCCTCCGGCGTAGGCGCGGAAACGGACGAACGCCGATCCAGCGTCGATCTGCGCCACGTGCCCCCGCACCTTCGTTCCCGCGGCGATCACGATGCGGTCGTAGGCGTACACCGGCTCGACGACCGTGCCTGTCACCGGCTGACCGACGCGCTTGAGCTGGACGCGCTCCTCGAGTGCGATGCGAAGCGGGCGACCGGCGTTGACGGTGAGCTCGATGGAGGGCGGCTCGGATTGGGCCGCGGCAGGGGCGGCCATCCCCGCAATGGTGCCGAAGATTGCCGCGACAATGAATCGTGGTCGCACCAGGGGCACCTCCTAAGAAACGAGAGTTCATGCTACCGCGCATGCCGGGCGACGACGTAAAGAAATGACGCGTGCCGCCGGGCTTGATGGTTCATGAACAGATGATGAACTTATAATGGCTTCGATGAGCGGGGTGCCGGGTGCGAGGTACGGAGTGAGGCTTCTTCTGGTCGTGCTGCTCGTCGCATCGACGCTGCCGATGTTGTTCGCGTCGGCCGACGACGAGGCACCCAGAATCGTCGCGCTGGGGGACAGCCTGACGTCCGGATATGGCATCGGCAGCGCCGACGCCTACCCCGCCGTGCTCCAGGCACGTCTCGATGACGGCGGCTACCACTATCAGATGGTCAACGCCGGGGTTTCAGGCGATACGACCGGCCGAGCGCTGCGGCGGTATCAGGAGGCGCTCGACGGCAACGTGAAGATCCTGATCGTGGCTCTCGGGGCGAACGACGGTCTGCGCGGCGTTCCGATCTCACAGCTCAAGTCGAATCTCAGTGCCATCATCGAAGAGGCGCAGCGCCGCGCCATCGCCGTCGTCCTGGTCGGGATGGACGCGCTGCCGCTGCGCGGCTGGGACTACTCGCTGGCGTTCCATCGCGTCTACCAGGAGCTTGCCACCGAATACCACGTGTCCCTGGTTCCCTCGTTCCTCACGAAGGTCATGCCCGACGCCTCGCTCATGCAGAGCGACCGCGCACATCCAAACCGGGACGGAGCCCGCGCCATCGCCGACATCATTTGGCGGTACCTGGAGCCGCTCCTGGGCGGCGCCAGACACCAGGACCAGGAATCTCTCGTCGGTGGTCAGACCAGTCTCCTTCCCTGAGAAAATCTACGCTGATCGACGCGCGGCTGCCGTATCCTTGCGGGAACGCGAGGAGGGACTGTGGCTGACCAGCAAAGCGACCCGGGCCTGACACGGCGGGAATTCGCCACACGCGTCGGCGCTGCGGCGGCGGGCGTCGCGGTTGGCGCCGATCTTTTCAACGCGCGCCTCGAGGCGGCGCCCCACGTCGGCGGACGTATCCTTGGCGCCAACGATCGCGTCGTGACCGCCAGCATCGGCATCCGCGGCCAGGGGAACGCGCTGAAGCGCGGCTTCGCGCAGCTCCAGAACGTGGAGATCAAGACCCTTTGCGACATCGACGCCAACCTGGCGCCCGAGCGGATCCACGACCCGCGCCTGGCCGATGTCGCCACCTTCAAACCGGGCTTCGCCCAGGATCTCCGACGCGTGCTCGACGACAAGGACATCGACGCGGTCGTGATCGCCACGCCGAACCACTGGCACGCGCTGGCGACCATCTGGGCCCTGCAGGCAGGAAAACACGTCTACGTCGAGAAGCCTTCGTCTCACACCGTGTGGGAAGGGCGCAAGATGGTCGAGGCGGCGGCGCGCTACGGCAAGGTCGTGCAGGTCGGCACGATGAATCGCAGCCGGCCGGCCGTGCGTGACGCGATCAGGTTCATCCACGAGGGCGGTCTCGGCAAGGTCTACATGGCGCGCGGCCTGTGCTACAAGCCGCGGCCGGCAATCGGCAAGTACCCCGATGGCCCGCTCGCCCCCGGCGAGAAGTACGCGCTGACGGTGACGTCCACGTCATACGAGCCCACCTACGACCAGCAGTACCTCTCGAACGTCGACTACGACCTGTGGCTGGGACCGGCGCCGAAACGTCCGTTCAACCGCAATCGCTTTCACTACAACTGGCACTGGCACTGGGATTACGGCAACGGCGACAGCGGCAACCAGGGGCCGCACCAGTTCGACATCGCGCGCTGGGGCCTGCAGAAGCAGGAGCACCCGGTGAAGATCCGGTCGACCGGCGGGTACTTCGGCGAGGAGTCGTCGCAGGAAACACCGAACCTGCAAACCAGCCTCTTCGAGTACGCCGACGGCAAGATCCTCGAGTTCGGCACCCGCGGCGGCTTCACCAACAGCGAAGGCGGCGTGAAGATCGGCAACCTGTTCTTCGGCTCGACGGGTTGGCTCTGGATCGAGGAGAGCGGCCGCAAGTGGCAGTCATACTTCGGGCCCAAGGACGAGAAGGGGCCCGGCACGGACGCACCCGATGCCCAGCCGACCGGCCTGACAACGATCGAGTTTCCGCATTACCAGAACTTCGTCGACGCGATTCGGGCCGGCGATCCGAAGATGCTGACGAGCGACGTGCTCGAGGGGCATCTGTCCTCGACGCTGCCGCACCTGGGCAACATCGCGTACCAGGTCGGCCGCGCCTTGACGTTTGACGGCAAGGCGGAGAAGTTCGTCGATGACAAGCAGGCCGACCGCCTGCTGACGCGGGAGTACCGCAGGGGGTTCGAGATCCCCAGCTCGTTCGGCGCCGCGACGCACGACCTCGCGAACCGGTAACGGCCTCAGCTTCTGGCCGCGGCGACGTTAGCCACGACGCGCCTGGCGTTCGCGGCGATGATGTCGAAGCGGCTGCTCTCGATCGCGTTCGGCTCGAGCAGCGCCGACCCGAGCCCGACCGCCACTGCTCCGGCGCGAATCCAGTCGCCGGCGTTGTCCAGCGTCACGCCGCCGGTCGGCATCAGCTTCACCTGGGGAAGCGGCGCGCGCACGTCCCTGAGGAACTGCGGACCCAGCATCGTCGCCGGGAAGACCTTGACGATGTCGGCGCCGCATTCGTGCGCCGCGAGGATCTCGGTCGGCGAGAAGCAGCCGGGCATCGCCGGGACGTCACGCTCGTGGCACGCGGCGATCACGTCCGGGCGGAACACCGGGCTGACGACAAAACGGGCTCCGGCATCGATCACCGCGCGCGCGGTGGCCGCGTCGGTTACCGTCCCGGCGCCGAGCAGGAAGCCATCCGGCAGGCTCGGCGCGAGCGTGCGGATCAGATCGACCGCGCGAGGCACCGTCATCGTCACTTCGAGCGCCCGCACACCCCCATCGGCTATCGCATCGACAACGGCGCGGAGCTTCCCGGGATCTTTCAGGCGAATGACGGCGACGATGCCGAGCGCTTCGATCTGCGCGGTCACCGCAGCGCGCGAATGGCTCACCGGTGTCGACATGCCATCACTATAGATCGATGCGCTCGTTGGTTCGTGCCGACTGATAGATGGCCTCGATGAGCGCCACGCTGCGCCGGCCGCTGGCACCATCGCACGCCGGCGCCGCGCGCCGGTCAATGGCGCGGACGAAGTCCTCGAACACGCGCACGTGGGCCGTCGGGTCGGCGACGACCGCGGACGCCGCACTCGAGGTCACCGCCGCGGGATGCGCCGGTGTTTCATCGTCGCGCGCATCCTTCAGATCGATCGCGGCGAGGTCGTCGCCGTCGAGCCTCAAAGTCCCATTCGAACCGGTCAGCTCGATCTGCCGGGAGTAGCCGGGGTACGCGGACGTCGCCGCCTCGAGCGTCCCGACCGCGCCGTTGGCAAACTCCAACACCGCCACGGCGGTGTCCTCGACCTCGATCGGGTGCAGGCCGGTGATCGTCCTTGCGAACACGCTCCGGACCGGGCCGAACAGCCAGAGCAGCAGATCGACGGTGTGGACGCCCTGATTCATCAGCGCGCCTCCGCCATCGAGCGTCCGCGTGCCACGCCAGCGTGAGCCTTGGTAGTACGACGGCGGCCGGTACCACTTCACGCGGGCGTCGGCAAGAATCGGCGCGCCGAGCCGGCCCGCCTCGACCAGCGCCTTCAACCGCCGCACGTCCGGCTTCAGGCGATCCTGAAAGATGACGCCCAGCGTCACGCCGGTCTTCCCGGCCGCCTCGATGAGCGCATCGGCCCGCGCCGCGGTCACCTCGATCGGCTTTTCGACCAGGACGTGAAGTCCGAGTCTTGCGGCGGCAATGCCGTGGTCGGCGTGGAGGCCAGACGGCGTGCCGACCACGACCATGTCGAGCGGACGCTGCGCCAGCATCTGCTGCAGCGAATCGTGAGGCGCGCCGCCGTATCGCGCCGCGAACGATTCCGCGCCTGCCAGGGTGGGGGCGTAAATCGCGGCGATCTCGATGCCAGGCATCGTGCGCAGGGCCCGCGCGTGCGTGTCGCTGATGTTTCCAGCGCCGATCAGGCCGACGTGGATGCTCACTCAGACGGCCGCGCCGGCTTTTTCGAGAAGGGCCTTCATCCCGGCAAAGCTCTCGCGGCTTGACGCTTCCGGTGTGCCGGCGCCGCGCCAGTGTGTCTCGAGCGTGACCGCGTGGGCGTAGCCGTCGTTCTTGAGCGCGCGAAACTGGCCCGCCCAGTCGATCACGCCGCGTCCCATCGCCATCCATTCCCACGCCTTGCCGCCGGCGCCGCGCGCCGCATCCTTGCAGTGCACGTGGCCGATGCGCCCCTTGGGAATCGCCGCGTAACCGCCCGGAAACGGGACCTCGTCGCGGAACTGCGCGTTGCCGGGGTCCCACGTGATCTGCAACGCCTTGTCCGGAATCGCGGCGGCCAGGCGGCCGGCCTCGGCGCCGGTCGCGGTATTGCAGGCGTACTCGTTCTCGAGCACGAGCGTCAGACCCCGCTTTCCCGCCTTCGCCGCGGCGGTGCGGACCACATCGTCGATCGCGGCGCGGTGCGGCTTCTGATTCTCGAGGCGCCAGAAGTCGAAGACGCGGATGCGATCGGTGTGGAACCGGCGCGCGAGCTCGAAGGCGCGATCGAGCAGCTCGTCCTGCTGCGCGAACGTAAAGGAGGCGCCGAACTCGTCGCGCTTCGGGCTGAAGGACGACTTCGGCGCCTCCGGCCAGTCCACCTTGAAGATCGGCGTCGCCAGACAGGCGACGCGCAGGTTGAACCGTTCGAGCACCTTCAAGACCTCGGCGACCTGCGCCGCATCCCAGTTCATCAGGTTCTTGCCGCCCGCCTCGCGAAGATCGACAAGGCCCATGCCGAATTCGCGCGAGGCCACTTCGCACGCGTGGCCGAAATCCTGCGAGATCTCGTCGGTCAAGACGGAAAGGTGGAAGCCCGCCGCCGCCGCGGCCGTGACTCGGATTCCGCGCGTCACCGCGGAGGCGCCAAGGCCGGCCAGGAGTGTGCGTCTGGAAATCATCCGCCTATCAGACCACAACTGCCGGTGAAGTAAAGGCCTACCCAATCTCAATCCCGAAGGGACAATTGGAGCGACCACTTGTTGACGCAGCTCGAACTATCAGCCATATTCACCGTGAATTGCACGGTCAAGCTATAATTGGTCAATCCAATAATGACCATCCCGGACGAACGGCATGACATCTCGGACAGCGCCGCCGCGGTCGTCGCGCACGTCCGCCAGCTGATCGACCGCGGCGCGGTCGGGCCCGGCGCGCGCCTGCCGGCCGAACGCGACCTGGCGCGGCAGGTCGGCGTGAGCCGACCGACCGTCCGCGCGGGACTGCGTACGCTGGCCGCGCTCGGCGTCGTTCGATCGCGCCGCGGCTCCGGCACCTACATTCCCGAAGGTCCGCCGACGCTCGGCGCCGAGGCGCTCAGCTTTCTCGCGGCGCTGCACAAGTTCACGGTGGACGACGTCTTCGAGTCCCGGCGCATCCTCGAGGTGGGCGCGGCCGGCCTGGCCGCCGAGCGCGCCACCCCCGAACAGCTGGCGACGCTGGCCGACGAAGTCGCCAGCCTGTTTGCGTCGCTGAACGATCGGCAGGTGTTCCTGGTGCACGACATCAATTTCCATCGCGGCGTCGCCGCCGCTTCGGGCAATCCGATCGTGGCCTCGCTGGTCGAGATGGTGGCGGCCCTGTTCTACGAGCAGCGCCGTGTGACCGCGGAGCGCGCGATCGATCGCAACCTGCGCGACGCCGCGGACGCGCACCGCCACATCTACCAGGCGATCCGCGCCAGGGATGCCGATCGCGCGCGGCGTCTCATGAGCGAACACCTGCTCCGGGCGCGGTCGTACCAGGCCAAGGAGCTGCTCGGCTCCACCTTCAAGATTCCCGCTCCGGCCAGGCGGAGGGCGGCGCGATGACGCCGTCCCTCTTCGACCTCACCGGCCGCTCCGCGGTTGTCGTCGGCGGCACGACCGGCATCGGTCGCGCGCTCGCCCTCGGCCTGGCCGACGCCGGCGCCGACGTCGTCGCCACCGGCCGCCGGCACGCGGCGGTGGATGAGGTGTCGGCGGCGATCGAGCAGCGTGGACGCCGGACGCTGCGGCATCCGGCCGACGTCGGCGACCGTGCGTCGCTCCAGGGGCTCCGGGACGCCTGCCTCGAGGCGTTCGGCCAGGTGGACATCGTTGTCGCCGCGGCCGGCATCACCAAGCGGGTGCCGACGCTCGAGATGTCCGAAGCCGACTGGAACCAGATTCTCGATACCAACGTGACGGGCATGTTGAGGACCTATCAGGCGTTCGCGCCGGCGATGATCGCGCGCGGCTCTGGTCGGCTGATTGGCGTCGCCTCGATCGCGTCCTTCGTCGGGTTGCAGGAGGTGGCCGCCTACACCGCGAGCAAGGCCGCGGTTGCGGGACTGACGCGCGCGCTCTCGGTCGAGTGGGCGCGCCACGGTGTGACCGTCAACGCCATCGCGCCCGGCGTCTTCGAGACGGATCTGAACCGCGAGCTCCTCAAGGGCGCGCGCGGACAGGAATTCAGGTTGCGGACGCCGATGGGCCGCTTCGGAGCCGTCGCCGAGCTCGCGGGGGCCGCGGTCTACCTCGCCTCGGATGCTGCCGGCTTCGTCACCGGCCAGCTGATCGCGGTGGACGGCGGGTTCCTTGCCAGCGGAGTGAACCAATGAACCCGGCGATCGTCATCAGCGCGCAGGACAACGTCGCCACCGCCCTCGAGCCGCTCGAGGCGGGGCAGGTCATTCAGGCGGGCGCCTCGCCGGTCGCGGTCATCGAGCCGATTCCGCGAGGCCACAAGGTGGCGCTCCGGGCGATTCGTGAAGGCGAGGTGGTGGTGAAGTACGGCAGCGCGATCGGGCACGCCTCCGCCGACATCGCGGCCGGCGCGCACGTGCATGTTCATAACGTCGCGAGCGACCGCGGCCGCGGCGACCTCGTGGCGTCCGGATACGCACGATGACGCAGGCGTTTCTCGGCTACCTGCGCCACGACGGCAAGGTCGGCGTGCGCAACCACGTGCTCGTCGTCCCGACCGTCATCTGCGCCGCGGTCGTGGCCGAGCGGATCGCGGCGTCCATCGACCCGATCGGCGCGGCGCTCCCGCATCTGGCCGGCTGCGGCCAGCTCGGACCGGATCTCCACCTCACGCACGACACGCTCGCCGCCTACGCCCGCCACCCCAACGTCGGGGCGGTCATCGTCGTCGCGCTCGGATGTGAGCAGGTCGTGGCCCAGTATCTGGCCGATACGGCCAGGCAGGCCGGCAAGACCGCCCAGATCGTGTCGATTCAGGGCGAAGGCGGAACGGTGCGCGCGACCGCCCGCGGCATCGAGATCGCCCGGGCGCTCGCCGCCGACCTCGACCGCGCCGAGCGTGTCTGGTGTCCGGCATCATCGCTGGTGCTGTCGGTCAAGTGCGGCGGTTCGGACTACACCTCGGGGCTCGCCTCGAACCCGGTGGTCGGCCGCGTCGCCGACATGCTCGTCGACATGGGCGGCGCCGTCGTGCTCGGGGAGATCGCCGAGATCATGGGCGCCGAGCACCTGCTGGCGGCGCGCGCGTCGGCGCCGGCGACCGCCGCCCACCTGCTGCGCGTCGTCAACCGCGTCGAAGCCGAGGCGATGGCGCTCGGCCTCGACATCCGCGGCACGCAGCCCTCGCCCGGCAACATCCGGGGCGGGCTGACCACGATCGAAGAGAAATCGCTCGGAGCCACGCACAAGGCCGGCGAGCGGACGCGCCTCGAGGATGTCGTCGAGTACGCGGCGCCGATCGCGCGGCGCGGTCTCACGGTGATGGACACGCCGGGGTTGGACGTCGAATCGGTGACCGGGATGGTGGGCGGCGGCGCGCAGGTCGTGTTGTTCACGACCGGCCTGGGCACCCCGACCGGCAACCCGATCGCGCCGGTGCTCAAGGTCACCGGCAACGCGCGGACCGCTCAGACGATGGCCGACAATACCGACGTCGACGTCAGCGGAATCCTCACCCACGCCGAGACGTTCGAGCACGCGGCGGCACGACTGTTCGAGGAAATGTGCGAGGTGGCATCCGGGCGGCCGACCGCCGCCGAGCGCCTCGGGCACCGCGAGTTCGCCATTCATCGCCGCAACCCGACGATCTGAGGCAACGATGGCCATGCCACGCGCGCAGGACGCGCCCGAGCCCGCCGGACGGATCGGAAAGTTCCGCTGGACGATTTGCGGGCTGCTCTTCCTGGCGGCGACGATCAACTATGTCGATCGGCAGGTGATCGGCATCCTGAAGCCGACGCTGCAGGCGCAGTTCGGCTGGACTGAAATCGACTACGGCGACATCGTGTTCGCGTTCCAGATGGCATACGCGATCGGTTACCTGTACGCCGGCCGGGTCATGGATCGGCTCGGCATCAAGCGGGGGTTCGCGCTGGCGCTGACGGCCTGGTCGTTGGCGGCGATCTCGGCCGCCGCCGTCCCGCGCTTCGGCCCCGCGGCCGCGGTGCTCCTCGGCAGCGTCGGCCTCACCTATTCGGCGTCGGTCGCCGGGTTCATCGTCGTGCGCTTCGTGCTCGGGCTCGGCGAGTCGGGCAACTTCCCCGCCGCGATCAAGACCGTCGCCGAGTGGTTTCCGCAACGCGAGCGCGCGTTCGCGACCGGTCTGTTCAACGCCGGCACCAATATCGGTGCGGTCGTCACGCCGATGACCGTACCGTTCATCACCGCGCGCTTCGGTTGGACCTGGTCGTTCGTCCTGACCGGCGTGCTCGGCTTCGCATGGCTGGTCGCGTGGCTGGTGATTTACGAGAAGCCCGATCGCCACCCGCGCTTGAAGGGGCCGGAGCGCGCCTTCATCTGCAGCGACCCTGTCGCCCCGGCGACGCACATGCCGTGGGTCAGCCTGATGGGGTACCGGCAGACGTGGTCGTTCGCCACCGCGAAGTTTCTGACCGATCCGATCTGGTGGATGTATCTCTTCTGGCTCCCGGATTTCTTCAGCCGCAACTACGGCCTCTCGCTGCTGGAGCTCGGACCGCCGATCATCGTCATCTATGTCGTCGCAGACGTCGGCAGCGTCGGCGGTGGATGGCTGTCCTCGATGCTCATCCGCAGGGGCTGGAGCGTCAACGCGGCGAGGAAGACCGCGATGCTGATCTGCGCGGTCGCGGTGATCCCGATCGTTGCGGCCGCCAGCGTCAAGAACATGTGGGCGGCGGTGGCGCTCATCAGCCTGGCGACGGCGGCGCACCAGGGTTGGTCGGCCAACCTGTTCACGCTGGCATCGGATATGTTCCCGCGGCAGGCAGTCGGCTCGGTCGTGGGCCTGGGCGGCTTCGCCGGCGCGGTGGGAGGGATGCTGATCGCCAAGGTGACGGGCTATGTGCTGCAGATGACCGGCAGCTACACGACGGTGCTGCTGATCGCGGGAGGCGCGTATCTCGTGGCGCTGGCGATCGTGCAGATACTGACGCCTAGACTCGAGATGGCGCGGGTCACATAGCCCGACTACCGACTGAGACTGCCGACTGAGACTGCCGACCGCCTCAGATCGTCAGATGCTGCTCGACCAGATAACGTTTGTTGATCTCCGCCGATTCCTTCGGCGTCCGGCCCGGATCGGGGACGCGATCGAGCTCGACGATCGCCCATTTGTCGAACGCGATGTCGCGCAGCGCCGCGAGCACGCCGGGCAGATTGACGCGTCCCCGCCCAAGCTCGACGAATTCGTACGCGCTCGTCGC
>DATASG010000005.1:0-3003 GCA_036269295.1 Vicinamibacterales bacterium
CGCACCCGGATACCACGTGCCCGCGACCCACGGTTCTCGGATGTCGCTCATCATGGCTGATCGCCTGATGGCTGATGGCGATCGTCGTCAGGCACCGGCTCGGTTGAAGCCTGCGGGTTCGATGTTAGCATCTGGCATGCCCGCCGGAATTACTCGAGACCAGATCGCTGCCCTTGCCGTGCTGGCACAGCTCGAGCTCGACGCGCCGGAAATCGATCTGTTCGCGCGGCAGCTGGGCGACATCCTCGCCTACGCCGAGATCGTACAGCAGATCGACACGACGGGCGTCCCACCCACCGCTTCGGTCCTGGCGCACCAGGGATCCGATCGGCCGGACCAGGTCCTGAGGTCGCTCGATCGCGCCGAGGCGCTCGCGGCGGCCCCCGACGCCGCGGTCGAGGCGGGGTTTTTCAGAGTACCGCGGGTCATCGGATGACGTACGAGAGGTGCGGGGTGCGGGGTGGGGGGTGCTAGGTGCGGAGTACCCGACCATCGGTGAGGTGCGGGAGGCGGTCCGTTCGCGATCGGCGGCTGACGTGTGCAGGCAGGCGCTGGCGCGCATCGAAGCCGTCAACCCGCAGCTGAACGCATTCAACACCATCGTCGCGGACCGCGCCATGGCCCGAGCGCAGGAAATCGACCGCGATCCCGAGCGCTGGCGCGAGGCACCGCTTGCGGGCGTGCCGGTGGCGCTCAAGGACAACCTCTGCACCCGCGGCGTACGGACGACGGCGTCTTCACGCATGCTCGAGCACTACGTGCCGCCGTACGATGCCACGGTGGTGACGCGGCTGGAGCGCGCCGGCGCCGTCGTGGTCGGCAAGACCAACTGCGACGAGTTCGCGATGGGCTCGTCGAACGAGAACTCCGCCTTTGGCCCGGTGCACAACCCGTGGAAGCTGGATCGCATCCCCGGCGGTACCAGCGGCGGATCGGCGGCGGCGGTCGCAGCCGGGCTGGCGCCGATGGCGCTCGGCTCGGACACCGGCGGGTCGATCCGCCAGCCGGCCTCGCTCTGCGGGGTCGTCGGGCTCAAGCCGACCTACGGTCGCGTGTCGCGCTATGGCCTGATCGCGCACGGCTCCTCGCTCGATCAGATCGGTCCGTTGACCCGCACGGTGCGTGACGCGGCGCTCACGCTGGGGGTCCTGGCTGGGGAGGATGCAGCGGACGCCACGAGCGCGGCGGAGCCGGTCCCGGATTACGTCGCGGCGTTGACCGGCGATGTTCGCGGCATGCGCATCGGGGTCCCCCGCGCGCTGCTCGAAGGCATCGACGCGGAGGTGTCACGCGCGATCGACGCGGCGCTCGAGGTGTTGCGGGCGCGCGGCGCGACGGTGGTCGACATCGAGCTGCCGCACGCGAAGTACGCGACGCCGGTCTACTACCTGGTGTCCACCGCGGAAGCGAGCTCGAACCTGGCGCGCTACGACGGCGTGCGATTCGGCTTTCGAGCGGGCCAGGGATCGGGGGATCAAGGACCAGGAGCCAGGGACCAGGGACTACAAGACATGTACTCGCGGACCCGCGCGCAGGCGTTTGGCCCGGAGGTCAAGCGCCGGATCATGCTGGGCACCTACGTGCTGAGCGCCGGCTACTACGATGCCTACTATCTGAAGGCGCAGCAGGCGCGGACGCTGATCCTGCGCGACTACGATCAGGCCTTCGCCGCCGTCGACGTCGTGGCGATGCCGACGAGCCCGACGCCGGCGGTGCGGATCGGAGAACGCGTCTCCGATCCGGTGCAGATGTACCTGATGGATGTGTTCACGGTCAGCGCCAACCTGTCGGGTCTGCCGGCGATCAGCGTGCCGTGCGGCTTCACTCGCTCACCTTCGCTCGATGGCAGATCCTCGAGCGAAGGCGGGCTGCCGATCGGACTGCAGTTGACGGGACGGCGGTTCGACGAGGTGACGCTGCTTCGCGCCGCCGACGCCTACGAACGCGATACCGAATGGTCGAAACAGCAGCCACCACTCCTGACCTCGAGCCGCTGAAACCGGCCGACTGGACGACGTTCAGCGATGAGAAGCTGCTCGAGGTCCGGATGTGCGATCTCGGGCTGACGATCGCGGGCACCGAGCTCGAACCGCGCATCGCCCAGCTCGACGCCGAGCTCGACGGGCGCGGCCTCAGGTTCCGTCCGCATTACTGGCTGTCGGACGAATGGTTCACCCCGGACGGCGTCCCCGGCATCGCGATCCCCTTTTATCTGGCGCACCCGCGGCTGGCGAGGCTCGAACGCGCCGAGATGCTCGAAGTCGAAGGCGGCGATCCCGAGTCGTGCCTCCGCATCCTGCGCCACGAGGCGGGGCATGCGATCGACAACGCCTACCAGCTGCAGCGCCGTCCGACGCGGCGGCGGCTGTTCGGCGATCCGAAAACGGAGTATCCCGAATACTACACGCCGAAGCCCTACAGCAAGAGCTTCGTGCAGCATCTCGACCACTGGTACGCACAGAGCCATCCCGACGAGGACTTCGCCGAAACCTTCGCGGTCTGGATCGACCCGCAGTCGATGTGGGCGACGCGCTACGCCGGCTGGCCGGCGCAGCGGAAGCTCGAGTACATGGACCGTCTGATGCGCCAACTGGCGTCGGTGCGCCCGCGGGTCAAGTCGAAGCGCCAGGTCGATCCGCTGCCGCGGCTGAAGAAGACGCTGGGCGAGCATTACCGCAAGAAGCGCGAGCACTACGGCCTCGACCATCCGGACTTCTACGAGAGCGACCTGCGCAACATGTTTTCCAATGCGCCGGAGTACGCCAAACACCTCTCCGCGGCGCGCTTCGTGCGCCGGATCAGGAAGGAAGTACGGGGCACGGTCGCCAGCTTCACCGACAGCTACCAGTACACGATCGATCAGCTGCTCGAGAAGATCATCGAGCGCTGCCGCGAGCTCAACCTGCGCCTCATGGACACCGAGGACGCCACCAAAATCGACTTCATGGTCTTTCTGACGGTCCAGACGATGAATTACCTGCACAGCGGCAGGCACCGGGTCGC
>DATASG010000006.1:0-3921 GCA_036269295.1 Vicinamibacterales bacterium
CTCGGTCGTTGTGTGTGGACGAGGATGGGCTCGATACAGCCTGTCCAAAAGGATGAGTTGTAGACGATGCCGGCGTCCGCTGTGGAAAACGTCGGCCTGCCAGTGGACGCGCGGACTCCCGCGCCCGATAAGTTCTGTCGATTGATTAGGTCAGGAGACCTCTGCTTCGCCGGAAAAGCGCACAGCCCATGTGGAAAAGCTGTGGAAAACGACCCGGTTTGAACCCACCTCTGGGGCCTTTTATTCGGGTTTTACCGTTCTGCCCTGACGTGGGGCAACCGGCTGGGCCGTTGGCACCAGCGACGAGCGTGCGGCGGTCGTCGCAGACCCGGCAGTGACCATCCGGCTCCGTCGCCGGCTCCTCGCAAACGCATCCGCGATGCTCCGGATGTGTGAGGCGCAACCGGGGCGCGCCGCATAACCGTCCGACGCACGTCTCCGCGCTTCCCCGATTACCCGCGCTCGAAACGAAACGTCAGCAGGTTCTGACCGTTTTCACGGCGGTAGGAAATCTCGTCGGCAGACGAGGTCATCAGCGGGATGCCGAGGCGTCCGATGGCTGCGGTCTCGAGCGACGAGGGCGGCGCGGCCACCGGGTGCTCGAGAGGGTCGAAGCGGTCCCCCGAATCAATCACGGTGATGCGAACGGCATCGGGCGACCGCTCGAGCCTGACCTCCACGGCTCCTTGATCATCGATCGTCGCGTGCTGGATGATGTTTCCGACGGCCTCGTTGAGGCACAGCTCGCCGCGGTCGCACGCGTCGGAGTCAAGGCCGGCCTGAAATGCCCATTCCCGCCACCACGCCGACATGGGCCTGAGAGCATGAGCGTCGGCCTTGAACCGGCGACACGCCAACGACGGATCGTTCACTGAAGCGCCGGCGGAGATGCGCGGAGCAAGACTCGAGCTTCCTCGACGCTGTAGCAGACCGGAACGATCTGATCGATCCGCATCGATGTCAGCACTTTCGCCACGTTCGGCCGTGGATTCAGCAAGACCATGTTTCCGTTCCGCAATCGGGCGGCTTTCGCGCTGCGAAGGAGGGTCGCGATCCCCACCGACGCCAGGAACTCCACGCCCGCAAGATCGATGATTGAAAACGTGCGCTCGGGCGTCGTCAGGACCGTAAACCTGAGATCGATGGCGTCGGCCCCTTCGATGTCCAATCGTCCGTTCAGGTCGATCTTGCGAATGCCGTCTTCGAAGTCGGTAATCGTCAGCTCCATCAAGCCAGATACTCTAGTTCAAAACTGCAACGGCGATGTAACCTCCCGTTGTGCGGACTGGACGTGCCGCAGGTGGCGACGTCCCCCGGGCTGAGCCCACCGGGATACCCTACAATGGCCGGGTAGCCGGCACGTCCGGCGGAAAGGATTCCTGTGACCAGAAAACTGTGGGCACTCGTGAGCATCGCGTTCTTGTGCGGCGCCGCCTGGCTCTCGGCGCAGAAGAGCACCGGCAAGCTGACCTCTGACGACCTCATCGAAATCCAGCAGCTCTACGCAAAGTACAACTGGGCGCTCGACGCCGGCGACGCCGAGGGCTACGCCTCGACGTTCACGCCTGACGGCGTGTTCAACAACAACACCGGACACGACGCGATCGTGAAGTTCGCGAACACGTTCCACGCCGGGCTCGGCGCGCACGTGCATCACTGGAACACCAACCTCATGATTCTGCCGACCGCCGAGGGCGCCAGCGGACAGGTCTATCTCGTGCTCGTCGATTTCGCGACCAAGCCGGCGACGATCGCGACGTCCGCCACCTACTCCGACGAGCTCGTGAAGACCGCCCAGGGCTGGCGCTTCAAGAAGCGCGCGACCAAGGGCGACGTCGCGCCTGCGTCCGCGCCGCCGAAGCAGTAGCGCGCTCGTGCGCCCCTGGGAGCTCCTGGGTCAGACCCGCACTCCTGACGGCGAGGACATGAGCCTCACGCGTCAGGGGACCGAGTATGTGATCCTCACCGGCGGCAAGCCGCTGATGTCGAGCCGCATGCACGGCTCCGAGGAGGCGCTCGCGGCGTTCGGCTGCGCCGCGGCGCGTGCGCGCGACGAACCGTGCGTGCTGGTCGGCGGCCTCGGCATGGGGTTCACGCTCCGGGCGACGCTCGACGTGCTGCCGCCCGGCGCCAGCGTAATCGTCGCGGAGCTGGTGCCGGCCGTGGTCGAGTGGAACCGCGGGCCGCTCGGTCCGCTCGCGGGCCATCCGCTGAAGGACACACGCGTGCGGATTGAGATCGGCGACGTCGCCGCCACGCTGCGCGCGAGCACGCGGCGCTTCGACGCCGCGCTGCTCGACGTCGATAACGGGCCCGCCGCGTTTACCGCCACACACAACACGCGCCTGTACGACGACGCCGGCCTGGCGGCGGCGCGACTGGCGCTGAAGGACGCGGGCGTGCTGGCGGTCTGGTCGGCGTGGGAGGACCGCCGATTCGAGCAGCGCCTGCGGTATGCCGGCTTCACCGTTCAGGTAGAGCGGGTCCGCGGCCGGTTGAAGAAGGGCGGCCCGCGCCACACGATCTTCATCGCTCACCTATAATTGCTGATGCTCGCGTTCCTCGTCTGGATGGCGCTGTTGACTGCGGCGCTCCTCGTCTACCCTCGACGTCCCCGCACCGCGGGCGTGTTGATCGCGTTGATGGGCATCTGGACCTATCTGCTTCGCTACCTGCCCTGGAACAACCAGCGCGTGACGACCGGCTACTGGACCGCCTGGTACATGGCGGCGTTCTGGCTGGCGTGGGGCCTGATCTGGATCGTGCGCTTCAGCCACACCGGGCGGCGTGAGTCGCATATCGCGTATTGGACGGCGAAGCATTGAAAGACGACATGACTGAACACGAAGGCGGATTCGGCAGCCTGGGATTGATCGAGCCGCTCGCCCGGGCAGTAGGCGCGCTCGGCTACGAAGAGCCGACGCCGGTGCAGCGCCAGACCATTCCGCTACTGCTCGCCAAGCGCGACGTGCTGGGCCAGGCGGCAACCGGCACCGGCAAGACTGCCGCGTTCGCGCTGCCGATGCTGCAGCGCCTGGTCGAAGACGACGCCGTCAAGAAACAGACCTGCGGCCTGGTGCTGGTGCCGACGCGCGAGCTGGCGATGCAGGTGTCGGAAGCGATCCACAAGTACGCCAAGGGGCTCGGCGTCACCGTCCTGCCGGTCTACGGCGGCGCGCCGATCTCGCAGCAGATCCGCACACTCGAGCGCGGCGCCGGCATTGTCGTCGCCACGCCGGGGCGCGCGCTCGATCACATCAAGCGGGGCACTCTGAAGCTCGGAAACCTCCGCCTGCTGGTGCTGGACGAGGCGGACGAGATGCTCGACATGGGCTTCGCCGAGGATCTGGACGCGATCCTCGAGGCGACGCCGAAAGCACGGCAGACGGCGCTCTTCTCGGCGACGATGCCGGCCAGAATCCTGTCAATCGCGCAGCGGCACCTGAACAACCCGGCGCGCGTGATCGTCGCGCGCGAGAAGACCGCCGCCGGCAAGCTGCCGCGCGTGCGTCAGGTTGCCTACATCGTGCCGCGCGCCCACAAGCCGGCCGCGCTCGACCGCGTGCTCGACATGGAAAACCCGGCCTCGGCCATCGTCTTCTGCCGCACGCGGCTGGAGGTAGAAACGCTGGTCGAGACCCTGAACGCGCACGGACGCCGCGCCCAGGCGCTCCACGGCGGGATGGAACAGCGGCAGCGCGACCGCGTGATGCAGATGTTCCGCGGCGGCAAGGCGGACCTGCTGATTGCCACCGACGTCGCGGCGCGCGGGCTCGACATCGAACACCTGTCGCACGTGTTCAACTACGACGTGCCACCCGCCGCCGAGGCCTACGTGCACCGGATTGGGAGGACCGGACGCGCCGGGCGCGAAGGGACCGCGATCACGCTCGCCGAACCGCGCGAGCATCGGATGCTGCG
>DATASG010000007.1:0-4242 GCA_036269295.1 Vicinamibacterales bacterium
CACCGCCATCAGCCAGGCGTACAGCTATCCGGACACGACCGTATTGACGTCGGCGAACATCCCGCAACGTCCGAATTGCACGCCGCCGATTCACTAACGCGGATCCGCGGATCCGCGTATTACGAGGATGACGCGGATTACGATCTGTCACCAGGCGGCGATTCGGGTGCAAGGACTCCCCGAGTCGCCGGCCCGTTCCACTCGCGTCGATGCGTGCTCCCGTGCCGCACGAACTCGACGGTTTCGCCAATTTCAAGGGCGGCGGCGGTTGCTTTTCCGATCGCGGCCGCCCGGCAATTCGGTTAGGCTACATCGCCAAGGATCGTGTAGGAGCCGACGATGATGAAGGGATTCAAGGAATTCTTGCTGCGCGGAAACGTCGTGGATCTGGCGGTCGCGGTCGTGATTGGCGGCGCCTTTGGGGCGGTGGTCGCGGCGTTGGTCAAGGACCTGCTGACGCCTCTGATTGCCGCGATCGTCGGCAAACCGGATTTCTCCGCGATCGCGTTCGCCGTCAACGGGAGCAAGTTTCTGATCGGCGACTTCATCAACGCGGTCGTGGCGTTCGTGCTGGTGGCTGCGGCGATCTACTTCTTCGTGGTGATGCCGATGAACCTGCTGATGGAAAGGCGTCGCCGCGGCGAGGCGCCACCGGATCCGACGACCAAGAAATGCCCGGAGTGTCTCAGCGAGGTCCCGATCGCGGCGCGCCGGTGCGCCTTTTGCGCCCAGCCGATTGAAACGGCTGGCGTGAAACGCTAGTTCACGTACTATCGCCGACTTGACCGGTCGGATATCCCGCGATAGACTACTTCCGATCCTGAGATTCAGTCTCACTATCGAGAATCTCTCACGATCGAGAATCTGCCCCTCATGCTTCAGGCGCTCGTCATCACGCTTCGCGAAGGGTTCGAAGCATTCCTCATCGTTGCGATCAGCCTGTCGTACCTCCGCAGGTCCGGACGCGCCGTGCTCACCTCTGCCGTCCACTGGGGCATTGGCGTCGCCGTCGCGGTCAGCGCCCTGGGCGGCTACCTCCTGTTCCACTCGCTCAACCAGGAATGGCTCGATGGGCCGCTAGCATTGGTCGCCGCGGCCTCTGTCGCGTGGATGATCGTCCACATGTGGCGCACGGGCCGCCGCATGAAGGGCGACATCGAAGGCCGTCTCAAGGCGTCCGCGGTGCGTCCAGGCGCTGCGGCCTACACCGGTGTCTTCCTCTTCACCCTGCTCATGATCAGCAGAGAGGGCATGGAGACCGCGCTGCTCCTGATGCAGCTCCACGAAACGACCTACCTCGTGCTCGGCGCTGCGCTGGGCAGCGTTGCCGCCGCCGGCGTCGCCTGGTTGTGGTTGCGCTTCGGCCACCGTGTCAACCTGGCGCTGTTCTTCCAGGCGACCGCGATCTTCCTGTTCGTCTTCGTCGTCCAGCTGGTGATCAAGGGCGCGCACGAAATGTCCGAGCAGCGGTACCTGCCCTACAGCGAGATCATCCACAGCAGCACCGAATCATGGGGACCCGACAGCACCTTCGGTCATGTGCTGACCTACCTCCTCGTGATC
This sequence comes from Vicinamibacterales bacterium, assembly GCA_036269295.1. Classification (GTDB taxonomy): domain Bacteria; phylum Acidobacteriota; class Vicinamibacteria; order Vicinamibacterales; family CAVVIG01; genus CAVQFC01. The sequence goes on from DATASG010000007.1 coordinate 1,564, forward strand.
CTGCCGGTGGCCTGGATCGCGATCAAGTCGCTGGTGTCGAAGAGCCCGATCTTTCCTCCACCCTCGCCTTCCGCGCCTGTCGCGCGCAGCTCCGCGGCACGATAGAGAAGAAACCGCGGAGATCGCACTACAATCCCCTCGTGGCGAAGCCGCCGACCATCGTCGATCTCACCTGGACCCACGATCTTGTGCTCGACGGCACCAGCGGCAAAGCGTCGATGACGCTCGACAGCGCCGGGGTCGCGGGGCTTTCGCCGGTGCAGGCGCTCGGCTTCGCGGTGGCCGGCTGCATGACGATGGATGTGGCCTACATCCTGACGAAGGGACGCCAGACATTCCGCGCGCTGCGATCGCATCTGGTCGCCGACCGCGCCGAAGACGATCCGCATCGAATCGTCCGGATGCACCTGCAGGTGACGCTGGAAGGCGAGGTGCCGCCGGAGACGGTGGCGCGAGCGCTGGCCCTGTCCTACGAGAAATACTGCTCGGTGTGGCACTCGATGCGGCAGGACATCGTGTTCACCACCTCGCATGACGTCCAGAGTGGGGAGTCGTTTTCCGGATCGTGATGGCGGAAAACGACTCCCGACCCCGTTTATCCTACGTCGACTGGGCGCGCGGGATCGCGGTCCTGCTGATGATCGAGGCACACACGTCCGACGCCTGGACGCGCCTCAGCCCGGCGGTCCGCCGGACGATCGCGTTTCGCGACGCCACGGTGCTCGGCGGGTTCGCCGCGCCGCTGTTCCTCTGGCTGGCGGGTCTCGCCGTGGTGCTCGCCGCGACCCGCGCGGCGGAGCGCAGCGGCAGCCGCCGCGCCGCGGTCGACATGGTCTGCCGGCGCGGCCTCGAGATTTTCATCCTCGGCTTTCTGTTCCGTGTGCAGGGGTTCATCATCACACCGGGCAGTCATCCGGTCACGCTGTTCCGCGTCGACATCCTCAACATCATGGGCCCGGCGATCGCGATCGCGGGGATCGTCTGGGGGCTGGCGGGCGGTCCGGTCGCGCGCGTGTTCTGGTATGCGGGCATCGCCGCGGCGTTCGCGATGGCGACGCCGATCGTCCGCGCCTCGCCGACCATCGACGCGTGGCCGCTCTGGCTGCAGTGGTACATGCGGCCGTTCGGCGAGTTCACCATCTTCACGTTGTTTCCGTGGGCCGGGTTCGTGTTCGCGGGCGGTGCGGTCGGCGTGCTGATCGCGGAGGCGCGCCAGCCGAGGGCGGAGCGGCGGCTGCAGGCGATCCTGGGCGTCGTGGGCGCCGCGCTGGTCGGGTTCGGCTTCTATGCCGCGGGGCGCCCGTCGATCTACGCGGCCTCGTCCTTCTGGACCAGTTCGCCAACGTGGTTCGCGATCCGCCTCGGGATCCTGATGATGGCGCTGACCGCGATCTACGCCTGTGAAGCTCTGATCGCCGTCTTGAAGCGGCGCGCCGCGCCGGGTCCTTCGCCCCTCCGGGGCTTCGGCCGGCAAGCCCTACCTGGTGGCCCGAGGCGCGCGGGCGAAAGCGGCGGCCCGCTGGCCAGGATAGGCCGCAGCTCGCTCTTCATCTACTGGATCCACGTCGAGCTCGTATACGGCTACGCCAGCTGGCTGTGGCGTCACCGGCTGCCACTATGGGGCACCGCGATCGCCTTCTCCCTGTTCTGCGTTCTGATGTATCGCGCCATCGGCTGGCGCGACACGCTGGTGGGAAAGTGGCGCAACCGATCGCGGAATACCCGTCACGCTCAGCAGCCCGCGACTGCCTGATCGGGCGTAGAATCGCCCGCGGAGGGGATTATGAATCGTCGTGACTTTGCCCGGCTCCTGGCGATCGGCGGCGCGGCTCCGTTCCTGACGCCGAGTGCGGCGTGGCCGCGTTCCCTCGATCTGCCGCCTACGCCCGCGTCGCCGGACGAGAAATTCTGGATGAGCGTGCGCGATCAATTCGTGATGCCGAAGGAGCTCACGATGCTGAACGCCGCGAACCTCTGTCCTTCGTCCGGTCCGGTACTCGAGACGATGTACAAGCTGACGAAGGACATGGACCAGGATCCTTCGCAGGACAATCGCGCGAAGCTCGGCGACGGCCGCGAGAACACGCGGAAGCTGCTGGCGGAGTTCCTGCGCGTGACGGCTGAAGAGATCGTCATCACCCGCAACACCAGCGAGTCGAACAATCTGGTGTCCACCGGTATCGACCTGAAAGCCGGCGACGAAGTGCTGCTCACCGCCGACAACCATCCGAGCAACCACACGGCGTGGCAGGAAAAGGCGAAACGCTTCGGCTTCACAGTCAAAGACGTGCCGACGCCGAATCCGCACCCCGGGATGGAGCACTACGTGGACGCGTTCGCCAAAGCGATGACGCCGCGGACCAAGGTGATCTCGTTCACGCACCAGACGAGCACGGTCGGCGATCTGTTTCCGGCCAAGGCGCTGTGCGCGCTGGCGCGCGAGCGCGGCATCCTGAGCCTGGTGGACGGGGCGCAGTCGTTCGGCCTGATGGACGTCGACTTGAGCGACATCCAGCCGGATTTCTACAGCGGCAGCGCCCACAAATGGATCTGCGGACCGAAGGAGAACGGCGTCCTCTACATCAACAAGAGCGCGCAGTCCCGGATCTGGCCGAGCATCTTCAGCGCCTATCCCGGGCGCGTTGGCGTATCGAAGACGTTCGAGGGATTCGGACAGCG
>DATASG010000008.1:0-11428 GCA_036269295.1 Vicinamibacterales bacterium
CCCGCGCACCACCGCGGTGATCAGCCATCGGCTGGCGCTTGCGGTGGGTGTGTTGCTTTCCGTGTCCGCCCGGGGCCAGCCGCCGGCGCCGAGGCCCTTTCCCGCACCCAGGACGGCGACCCCGAAGGTCGACCGAACGCCTCTGGCGCTGACCCCGGTCGAAAACGTCTGGGGTCTTGCCCTCAACAACGCGCTGGCCGCCGCGCCAGCATTCGAGGGCGCGCGAGCCTTTTTTGCGATCGAAGGCGATCGCCTGGCGGCCTACGACCTGATCGACGGGACGCAGCAGTGGCTCGTCACCGCACACGCCCAGATGGCTCCCGTGGCGGGGGGCGGCTTCGTCTTCATCCGTGAAGCTGACAGGCTGCTCGCTCTGCGCTCCAGCGACGGCGTCACCGCGTGGCAGCTGCCGATCGCCGACAAGCTCGCCGTCCATCCGGTGTGGGACAACGGCTGGCTGATCCTCGCGCTCGCGAGCGGCGAGGTGCGGGCGCTGCGGGCCACCGATGGGCAGCTCATCTGGACGCGCGATCTGAAATCGGCGGCGCATGCGCCGCCGGCATTGGCTGCGGATCGCGTCTACGTCCCGACCGACGACAGCCGAATCGTCGCCCTCCGCGTCGAGAGCGGAGAAACGATCTGGGAGCGCCGTCTCGGCGGCGCGCCCAACGAGATCCTCGCGCTCGACGAGCGCCTGTTCGCCGGCGCCCAGGACCACTTCTTCTATTGCGTCATGGCGGCTGACGCCAAGGTCGACTGGAGAGTGCGGACGGGCGGCGATGTGATCGGCAAGCCGGTTGCCGACGACCACTACGTCTACTTCGTCTCGCTCGACAACGTGCTGCGCGCGATGAACATGGTCACCGGTGGCCAGCAATGGATGCGGCCGCTGCCGATGCGGCCGGCGTGGGGCGCGGTGCGAGCCGGATCGACGATCGTCGTCGCCGGGCTGCTGCCGCCGATGCGCGCCTACAACATCAAGGACGGTACCACCGCCGGCACCTTGACGGGGATCGTGACGCAGCCGGCCGAGGTCCCCACCGGTGCCGCCGCACCCGGCGAGGAACCCCAAAAGAGGACGCCGCCGCCGTTCGTCGCGCTTCCTGGCGGTGCGGAAGTCGCCGCGGCGCCATACATGTTGGAGCAGCCGCTCACGCGCGCACCGATGCTGCTGATGCTCTTCAGGGACATCGCGACCGGGGCGTCGGCGACGCTGGTCGGCCACACCGTCGAACCGGCGCTGGTGCCGGCCGTGGCGCAGCTGCCCAATCTGATTCAGATCGCGCCGGTGACGCCGACCACGCCGCCGCCGCGTCCGTGATCCGTCCGGGCGCCGCTCACCAGCTCGCCCCGTCGTGACGCGTACCCCTGATAGAGCGTGAGATAGGCGCCGAGCGCGGTCAAGCCGAGATACTCGAAGGCGAGGCTGCGCAGGACCAGCGCCGCGAGCTGCAGTGGAAACACGGCAAGCCCGACCAGGGGCACGAACGCGACCAGGCCCACGCCCGACCACGCCAAGGCCGAAACCAGCGTCGCCGCAATCACCAAGGCGACAACCACTACGAACACACCGGCGAGCTCGCGGAACTCGGACCGGATGAACCGCAGCGTCGCGCGGCACCCGGCGGTGACGCCGATCCCCTCCACCGCCATCGCGATCTGCAGCAGCAGGTACAGCATGTTGACGACCGTCATCCACGCCACCAGCACCGCCGCCGAGAGCGCGGCCACGAACGTCCAGCCGATGATCAGCGCGCGCCCTTCGACCGCGCGGTAGCCGTAGACAACGAAAACAAGATAGCCGCCGGTGGAGATCGCGTAGACGACCATCAGTCCCAGGCCGAGCGCCAGGTATCGCCGAAACAATCGTGAGCAGCCGGCGGTGAAGCGCATCAGGGTGAACCGCGAGGCGTGCCGCAACATCTCGATGGTCAGCGGCTGCTGCTCGATCGGGCCCGCGTCCACGTTTGCCGCGACGAGCACCTCGACGGTGCCGCCTTTGACGGCGAACATCAGCACCGAGCCGCCGAGCAGCGCGACCGCAAACGCGGTCACGAAGGCGACCAGCGCGAACGGCTCGGACATCAGGGTGCTGGCGATGGTGGTGACAATGTGGCGCAGGCTGCCCTGCAGCAGCTCGGTGAGGTCGCCGCCGAGCAGCACGGCCACCAACACGGCGGCGCCCACGATCGGGACGGCGAGCAGCGCCTGAAAGGTCGTCTCGGCGACGCATTCGATGACGACCGTCTGCCAGTTGGCCGCGGCCAGGAGCGCGCCGCGTTTGAGGAGATGCTTCAGATCCAAAGGGGTGTCACGTCGCTCGGCGCCATCGGAACCCTTCCTGCGGGTGTGGAGCGCAGATCATACACCCGTGTATCCTGTGACTGATCGTGCCCCGCATCCTCCGCGTCGTCCGCGCCGGCGCCGCCGCCGCACTGATCGTCGGCGTCACCGGCTACGGTCTCGAGCGCGCCCGGTTCGGACCGTCAGACCAGTCGGCGCTCGCCCGTGTCGAGGCGGAGCTGCGCCAGCGTTTCGACGCCAGCGCGGCTACTCTCGGGGCGATTGCGGCACGGCTCGCTGCCGAGCCCGACACGGCGCGCGCCGCGCCGCGGGATCAGGCCAGCCTGAAGCGCCTCTTCGGCATCGTGGCCGCCGCCATGCCTGACGACGAAGGCGGCCGGACGGGGATCACGATTTACGACGCTGCCGGGACGCCGCTGGCGTGGGCGGGCCGCGTGTCCGACCTTCGCAAGGAGGTCGTGCTCGGCGCGGCGACGTTGATGGTCGCGCCCGGACCGCTCGGCCCGGGCCTGATTCGGATCGAAGGGGTCGTCGCGGGGGGCCGTCGCGCCGCCACGGTGGTGGTCGAACAGGCCCTCGGCACCGCGCGCAGCGCGCCGGGCCTGAGCGAAACGTTCACCATGGCGACCTCGATCGCGCCGGTGACGTTGCGCGTTCGGGCCGGCGGCGCGCCATCGGCGCCGCAGCCGTTCCGGTTCACCATCCCGGCCCAAACCGGCGGGTTCGCGCTCGAGGCGGACGTGTCGCCGGCCGAGCTCGCGGCCGCGCGCGCGCGCTGGCGCGCGATGACCCGGGCCGCCGTCCTCAGCGTGCTCGCCCTTGTGCTGCTGTTCTCTACCGGGCCGTTGATGGATTTGCGCCGCCAGACGCGTAACATGAGCCGCTTCCTGGCCATCACGGTGCTGCTCATCGCCATCGTCGCCGCCGCGCGCGGCGTGATGGCGGGCGCGCTCCTGCCGCTCGCGGGCCCAGCAGGCCCTTCAGCTTGGCTCGGGGCGGGCCCGACCCCCCTCGACCTGCTGCTCACCACGCTGGCGATGGCGGCGATGGTGTGGCTCGTGCTCGATCTGATCGAGCGGCGGCGCTTCGCGCGCCCGCGGGTCCGGATGTTGCCGCCGACCCCCGGCGCGCGCATTACGGTCGCGGCCGCGTTCCTTCTCGCGGCGCTCGTCAACGGCCTGTTGCTCTGGGGCTACGAGCGCCTGCTCCGCCGCGTCGTCGCCGACACCAACCTGGACCTGCTGCACTTCTCCCTGCACCCGGTCAGCGGCGGGCGCATCACGGTCGAGTTTGCGCTGCTGCTGCTGCATGCGGCCGTCATCTGGGGCGCGGCAGCCGTCATCCGTCTGCCCGCCGCGCTGCTGCGGGCGCCGCGAGGCGCGTCCTGGCGCGGCTCGGTCGCCGGCGGCTGGTTCGTAGGCGCGCTGATTGCGTCCATCCTGGCGCGCACCATCGGCTCGGCGGTTCCATTCGGGCCGCTCTGGGTCGCGATGATAGTCTCCGGGCTCTGCGCGATGGCGCTCGCGCGCGTCAACGGCCGCATGCGGCACGTCTCGCAAACCGCACGCCTCACCGTGTTCTTCCTGGCCTTACTCGTTCCGGCCCTGGCCATGTACCCGTCGATGCTCGCGCACGCGACCGAGTCCAAGGAGCGCCTGATTGAGACGACGTTCGGGCCGCAGGCGGCCAGCCTGCGCGAGGACCTGCAAAGGCGGCTGCAACAGGCGGTCGAACAAATCGACGCGATTCCCTCGCTCGACGAGCTGGTGCGCCTCGACGTCTCCACGCCTGCCGCCGATCCGGCGCGCGCCTTTGCCGTCTGGTCGCGTACGGATCTTGCGACCTATCGCCTCACGTCGGCCGTCGAGTTGTACAGCGCCGACGGGCGCCTGGTCAGTCCCTTCAGGCTCAGCCTGCCGGAGTATGCGACGACCGAGTATCGATCGCCGGGGTGCAGCTGGGACGAGCCGTTCGACGAGGTCTCGCCGTTCGGATCGAGCGAGCGCCACGTGCTCCGCATCGCGCGTGGCGTGTGCGTCCGCGGCCGCATGGTCGGCAGCATTGTGGTTCGGGTGATGCTGGACTACCGGACGCTGCCGTTCATTTCGTCACAGAGTCCGTATCTGGAGTCGCTGCGGCCGAATCGCCGGGTTGCGCCCGAAGGCGTCTCCGGGCGAGATGTCGAGTTCATCGTCTACGGCTGGAGCCGCGCTCCGATCTTCGAGTCGGGCACCCGAGTGTGGGAGCTTCCCGATCCGACCTTCCAGCGCCTGGTCGAATCACGAACCCCGTTCTGGTCGACGCTGGATCGCGACGATCAGGCCTTTCACGTCTTTTTCCTGAGCGATCGCGGCGGCATTTACGCGCTCGGCTATCCGGTCATCACCTGGGTTGGCCATCTGATCACGCTGGCGGAGCTGGCGATGCTCGCGCTGGTGCTGTACGTCACCATCCTGGCGGGGCTCACGCTCTTCAGCGCGCTCGGCGTGCGAACGGCCGCCAGCGGACGGGCGCTGCTGCGGGAGGTGCGATCCAGCTTCTACCGCAAGTTGTTCCTGGCCTTCGTGGCCGGTGCCGTCGTGCCGGTGTTCATCCTAGCAATCTTCATCCGCACCTACGTCGCAACGCAGCTCCTCGACGGCGCCGCCGAGGCCGCCGCCCGCACCGTCACCACGGCGCAGCGCCTGGTCGAGGACTATGCGGCGCTGCAGCAGCGCGGCCCCACGGCGCTCGGCGCGATCGACGATCAGATCATGGTGCTCGTGCGCCGCGCCATCGATGAGGACGTGAACCTGTTCGATCGCGCGCGCCTGCAGGCGACCAGCGCGCGCGATCTCTTCGCCTCGCAGCTGTTGTCGCCGCGAACCCCGGGCGACGTCTACCGCGCGATCCTGCTCGATCGGCTGCCAACCTACGTCGGTCAGGATCAGGTCGGCGACCTGCCCTACCAGCTGGCGGCCGCGCCGGTGCGGGCCAGCGGCCGCGAAGGGATCGTCACCGTGCCGATGACCAATCGGCAGCAGCAGATCGAGCAGCAGATCGACGAGCTCGATCGCCGGGTGCTGTCCGGCTTCGTGTTGTTCAGCCTGCTGGGCGCGGCTCTCGGCTACTGGATGGCGGAGCGGATCGCGGACCCGGTGAACCGCCTGACCCGCGCCACCCGACGCATCGCACGCGGCGATCTCGACGCGCGCGTTGCCGCGACCTCGTCGGACGAGCTGCGGCGGCTGGTCGAGGACTTCAACCAGATGGCGGCTGACCTGAAGCGCCAGCGGCGCGAGCTCGAGCGCACGCAGCGCCTCGAGGCGTGGGCCGACATGGCGCGGCAGGTCGCGCACGACATCAAGAACCCGCTGACGCCGATCCAGCTGTCGGCGGAGCATGCCCGGCGCGTGAACATCGATCGCGGCCGGCCGCTGTCGCCAATCCTCGATGAGTGCGTCACTGCCATCCTGTCGCAGGTGAAGCTGCTCCGTCAGATCTCGGCGGAATTCTCCAGCTTCGCCTCGTCGCCGACGCCCCGGCCGGAGACGACCTCGCTTGCGGCGTTGATTGAAGAAGTCATCGAGCCGTATCGGGCCGGGCTGTCGAACCGCATCGCGATCGGGGTGACCGCCGCCGGCGATCTGCCGCCGCTGACGATTGACCGCACGCTGTTCGCGCGCGCCCTCACCAACGTGATAGAGAACGCCCTTCACGCGATGCCAGGCTCGGGGCGGCTTACCGTCGTGAGCCGATTCGAGTCCTCGGCCAGTGGCCGCCGCTCGGTGGTCGTAGAAGTTACGGACACCGGCGTGGGGATGGATCAGGACGCGCTGAACAAGATCTTCGAGCCGTACTTTTCGACCAAGGCGACCGGCACCGGGCTCGGGCTGACGATTGCGAAGCGCAACATCGAGCTCAACGGCGGCACGATCTCGGTGGTCAGCCAACGCGGAGTCGGGACGACGGTGACGATGACTCTGCCGGCCGTTGTTTAACCGCCGAGACGGATCTCGGCGGTCTTTGCGGTCTCGGCGGTTCCTTCTTACCTTCCGTCGACCGAAAACGCCAGCAGCACGTTGCCGCGCATGCCGCCCCATTGACCGTAGCCGGAGGTGGTCAGCACCATCCCGTTCGCAATCGCGGCGCCGCCGACGTCGATCGATCCGCCGCGGGCCTTGACGCCGTTCACGGTCTCGAACTCACGCGCCGTGTCGAAGTGCCACAGCACGTGACCGTCCGAGGTCGCGAAGGCGCGGAAGTGTCCGTCAATCGACCCGCCGAACACCGCCCCCGGGATGGCCGTGGCCGGCGCTGACAGCGCCGGACTGCAGGACGCCCTGTCGCCGCACGCATTGGGCCGCGACAACCAGACCTGTTTGCCGTCGGCGATCCTGAGCGCGAACAGCCCACCGCCCACTTCCGGGTTGAGGCCGCCTCGCCCCAGCTGCGACGGCGTCTTGAACGTGATGTCGGACAGCGGCACGTACATGTTGCGCCCGTCGCTGGCCGATCCCCATTCAACGCCGCCCAGCGCGCCGCCGCGGCCGACCGCCGTGCTCCACAGTTTCTTCCCGCGCTGATCGGGGTCGAAGCCGTGGACAACGCCCGACTTCTGGCCGGCGACAATCACCCGCTTGCCGTTCTCGAGGGTCACCAGGATGGGCGATTGGCCGAAGTCGTGATCCGGCCCCTCTTTCTCAGGACAGTTGGTGGTGTCGGCGCCGCCGCACGCCATCGTGAACGCGTCGTTGGCCGTCGTCTGGTTGGTCCATTTGACCGCGCCGGTCTCGAGGTCGAGCGCCACGATGGCGTCGGTGGTCGGCGCGGCAGGCATCGAGTAGGCGTCCCCTGTCGCAACATAGAGTGACCTGGTCAGCGGATCGACGGTCGGCGCCGACCACACGGCGGCCCCCGATGGTCCCCAGAGCTGCGTGCCCTTGGCGTTCTTGCCGCGCGCCGTCGGCGTCTCCGCGATCATGTAGGTCCGCCACACTTCGTCGCCGGTCGCCGGGTCGAGGGCGACGATGCTGCCGCGGAAGGTGCAGCATTCGTACGAAGCCTGCGCTCCAACCGCTTCCTCGGTCGACGAGACCGGGACGTAGAGGCGGCCGCCGTACAGGACCGGCGATCCGGTGACGCGCGCGGCGCGATGAGGGTCGACCTGTTTTTTCCAGCGCAGCACGCCGGTCGTCGCATCGACGCTGTAGACGAAGGCGCGGATATCGCCGAAGTAGGCGGCGATCGACCCGGTCTGGCTCTCGCCCACGACCACCGCGGCACGCACGCCGCCGTCGGCCTTGAACGTCCAATGCAGACAGCCGTCCTTCAACCCGAGCGCGTACACCCGCCCCGAGCCACTGCCGACGAACACGCGGTCGCCGACGATGGTCGGGTTGGCGGCGGCGGCGTTCTCGCCGTCGAAGCCGAACGCCCATTTGAGCTTCAGGTCCGGCGCCTGCGCCGACGAGAATCCCGGCTGGCGCTGAAAGCGATCGTTGGCGGGCGTCACGCCCCAGGCGCGCCAATCGCTCGCCGTGGTACGCAGCTCGTTTCCCGCGCGACAGGTCGGCGCGGCCACGGGCGCCGCGCCCGCCGCTGTCGCCGGCCTCGCGGTCGAAAGGTAGGTCGCGATCAGCCGCCGCTGATCCGGCGTCAGCGACTCCCCCTGCACCCGCATGGTGCCGCTTTCGAGAGCGGCGACGATGCGGTCCGGCGTCAAGGCGGCAACGAGGTCGCGCGCCGGGGCGCGCGCCGCCTGCCCGCCTTCGTGACACGACGCGCACCGCTGCGCGTAGAGCGCGGCGCCGTCCTGCGCCGCGGCCGGCAGGGACATCATCATCAACGCCGTCAGAGCGCAGCCGGCCAGGTGGGCACGCGACATCACAGCTCAGCCTCCTCGATTGAATCTTCGATCAGCGGGCGGCGCTGTCACGCTGAACGTCGCGCGCGGCATGCTCGTCCGCCGCGTGACCGGCGTCGCGGCGCTTGAAGCGGGCAATCGCCATCCCGACGAAGCCCGAGGCGAGGTAGCTGTACGCGATCGCCACCAGCGTCCACTGCGGGTGGGTCGCAATCGCCACGATACCGGCGGCGACGAAGATCAGGACCGTGTACGGCCGGCGCGCCTTCGAATCGAAGGTCTTGAAGCTGCGGAAGCGGATGGTGCTGACCATCAGCGCCGCCGGGACGAGCACCATCGCCAGGGCCGGCAGCGCGGCCCGGTAGTCGTACACGCCCCAGGGATAGGCGAACACGGTTGCCGCCGGGATCGCGGCCGCAGCCGGGCTCGGCATGCCGACGAAGTAGCGCTTATCGCCGCTCCCTCCGCTCTGGATGTTGAAGCGCGCGAGCCGCATCGCCGCCGCGGCCACGAACATGAAGCCGGCGGCCCAGCCCAGGCGGCCAAGCGCCTGCAGGCCCCACGAGAAGGAGAGGATCGCCGGCGCGATGCCGAACGAGATGATGTCGGCCATCGAGTCGAATTCGACGCCGAACTCGCTGGTGGTGTTGGTGAGGCGGGCGATCCGGCCGTCGAGCATGTCGAGCACGACGGCAAAGCCGATGAACGGCGCCGCGGTCGCGTACTCGCCGCGCATGGCGTAGACCACGCACGCATAGCCGCAGAACATGTTGCCCATCGTCAGCAGGCTGGGCAGCAGGTAGACGCCGCGCCGGAGCCTGTTGCGGCGAGGATCGGTGGACCGTCGCAGAAACCGGAGCCGGCCTTCGTTCTCCAGCATGGTGATTTTGTCTGAAGGCCGAGCGTCCGCAGCGGGCACTTTCGACCGTTCGGGTGTCAGTCTAACACCGCGATGACGGTTTCACCCCCGCGGACCATCTCGTCGACGTGGACCCTGATGGTCGCGCTCGGAGGCAGGAACACGTCCATCCGCGAGCCGAATTTCATGATACCGAAGCGCTGTCCTGCCTGCACCCGGTCGCCGACGCGCGCTCGGCAGACGACGCGCCGTGCCAGGATGCCGACGACCTGCCTGGCGACCACCATCTGGCCGTTGCCGCGATCGATCCAGACTTCGCTCCGCTCGTTGACGGCGGCGGCTTCGTGGCGGTACGCCGGCAGGAACTTCCCCGGCGTGTAGCTGATCCTGGTCACCGTACCGGCCGCTGGGATGCGGTTGACGTGCACGTCCATCGGCGATAGAAAGATGCTGATCTGCTTCCACTCGCCCGGCGGTGCGACGCCGGCCTCCGCGGGACCGACGAACTTGACCCGCCCATCGGCCGGCGACACCACCACGTGGGCCTCGTCAGGCGAGAGCCGCTCGGGATCGCGAAAGAAAAACGCGAAGAACGCGCCGAGCGCGAGCAATGGCAGCGCCACCGCCCAACCGGCGTACAGCGCCGCAATCAGCGCGATCAGCCAAGCTCCGCCCACGAACGGAAGGCCCGCTCGATCGAAGCGCATCATGCGACGAGCTCGCAGCGGGCGCACAGCCGGCACGCCCGCGCGGCGCCCGCCGATCTAACCGTGCATGTGTTGCTGGCGGTGGCGTCGCATGATGTCTTCCATGCGATCCTTGAGCTGCAGCTTCTTCTTCTTGAGGGTAACTTCTTCAACTTGTTCTGGTTCTGAGAGGTAGTGCTTGGCGGTCAGTTCGTGCAGGCGATCTTCGAGTTGATGATGCTGGACCTCGAGGGTATGGAATTCCTCGTTGGTCTGCAGCAACTCAGCCTTGGCACCGAGTGGTTCTGCATTCATAGCCCACCTCCTTGGTCATTGCGGCCGAACGTACCACAAGCCCCCCGACGTTTCAAGGTCGTTACGCCAGAGCACCAGCGCGTCTTCCACCGGCTTCGAGTAATAGCCCGGGCGGACACCGGCGACGACAAAACCGGCGCGTTCGTATAGCAGCCGTGCCGCCTCGTTCGACCGCCGGACTTCGAGCGTGGCCCGGCGGGCGCCCAGCTCGCCTCCCTTTTTCAGGACAAACGCCAACAGCGTCGAGCCGATGCCGGTCCGCCTCAGGTTCGGCATCACCGCCAGATTGTTGATGTGCAGCTCGTCGAGCACCCGCCAGAAGGAGCAGAAGCCGACCGCCTCGTGACCCTCGTTGCGCGCCAGAAAGCAGTACGAGACCCCGGGGTTCTCGAGCTCCGCGAGATACATGGCGCGCGTCCACGGGTTGGTAAAGGCACACTCCTCGATGGCCAGGACATCATCGATATCGTCGCGCGTCAGGCTGTGGATAACCAGAGAGGCCATACGAGAGTCCTTAAGTCTCTCTGGACTTCACGTCTAGCCGACGCAATTTTTCGTCTCGCACGACTTCGACGTCAGGACGGCGTACGTACAAAGGCCGAACGGCAGCCGGTTCGAGGGCGTCGGCTGCACGGTCGACGGCCAACAGACCAATCACCCCGGCGAGCTCTGGCGGCGGGACGATGCGGCTGGCGGGCAGCTCCAGTACGATGTCCGCCGCGAACAGCACGGCACCGTCGCCGACGAAGACCATTTCCGATCCCGCCGCGTGGGCGCGCCATCGCACCAGCGTCGCCGCGGGGCTGCCGACGGTCGGCGCTTCGAGCTCAATCAGCCGCGCGCGGCTGAAGGGCCGCGCCGCCGTCACACGGTACAGCGCGGCGAACACGTCACCGCGATGCGCATCCATCCAGGCGCCGATGACGGCGCTGTCCGGGAGGTCCGAACTGCCCGCGTGCGCGAGCGCTTCCAGCGCCGGCACGCTGACCACGCGCCGGCGATGGACCGACGCCAGTCCCTGGATGGTCGCGATGCCGATTCGCAGTCCCGTGAACGAGCCGGGACCTGAGGCGACGGCGTACAGATCGATCGTCGAGAGCGGCCATTGACTCGCGTCCGCGAGCACGACGATCTCGCCCGGCATCCGCAACGCGTGCGTCAGCGCGCCGTCGCCGCGGCGCTCGGCGACGATTCGATCGTCCTCGACCAGCGCGCTGCTTCCGGCGCGCGTCGTCGTGTCCAGCGCTAACACGCGCATCTCACACCGCTCTCAACTTTCAGCTCTCAGCTTTCAGATCTCAGCTTTCAGCGGCGCTCTCCGGCTGAGAGCTGAAAGCTGTGAGCTGAAAGCTTGTATGCTCTAAGCATATGTCAGGGTCGACGGTGACGCCCGCGATGCGTCAGTATCTCGACGCGAAG
>DATASG010000009.1:0-6713 GCA_036269295.1 Vicinamibacterales bacterium
GCCCGGATGTTGTTGCCGTAGTCGAAGGTGACCGCGCCGCGGGCTTTGAGCGCCAGCATGCCGCGCACGTGATCGGCCATCGCCGCCATCGATCGCGCCAGGTAGTTCTGCGGGTCGCGGTCGCGCAGCCGGTTGGCGTCGTCGAGCGACAACCCGTTCGGCACGTAGCCGTTCAACGCATCGTGCGCCGACGTCTGATCGGTGAGGACATCGGGGGTGACGCCGCGGGCGGCGAGCGCCGGAATGACGTCAGCGGCATTGGCGCGCAGCCCGATCGATCGCGCGATCCGGTCGCGGGTCCAGCGGCCGACCGCGGCCAGCGCCTCGTCGAGGCTGTCGGTGGTGTCGTCGAGATAGCGGGTGGCGAGGCGGCGAGCGATCCGCTGCGGATCGACCTCGATGACCAGCGCCGCGGCGCCGTTCATGGTCGCGGCCAGCGGCTGGGCTCCGCCCATCCCGCCCAGGCCCGCGGTGACGACCAGCCGCCCGGACAGGGTGCCGCCGAAGTGGCGGCGGGCGACTTCCGCCAGGGTCTCGTAGGTTCCCTGCACGATGCCCTGGCTGCCGATGTAGATCCAGCTCCCCGCGGTCATCTGGCCGTACATCGTCAGGCCGCGCTGTTCGAGATCGCGGAAATTCTCCCAGGTGGCCCACGCCGGCACGAGCAGCGAGTTGGCGATCAGCACCGGCGGCGCTCCCGGATGAGTCTGAAAAATGCCGACCGGCTTGCCCGACTGCACCAGCAGCGTTTCGTCGTGCTCGAGCGCCCGCAGCGATCGCACGATCGCGTCGAACGACTCCCAGTTGCGCGCCGCCTTGCCCGAGCCGCCGTAGACGACCAGATCGTCGGGACGCTCCGCGACCTCGGGGTCGAGGTTGTTCATCAGCATCCGCATCGCCGCTTCCTGCGGCCAGCCTTTGCAGGTCAACGTGGTGCCGCGCGGCGATCGAATGGTGCGAGTGGCGGTGGTCATGAAGGCTTGCGAACGAGAAAGATAGACCTTAAGAAGCGGCGCGAACGTTGTCAATTTGAAAATGAAATATTTTTCACTTGACTAGTCCGCCACACGCGCCTTCAAGCGCGTTGCTCGCGACGAGTTCCGTGATCGCGACGATGTCGGGCGACGGCGCGCGGTCGTTGTCGAGCATCGGCACGCGCGAGCGCACGAGTTGGTGCACGGCGCGCAGCGCCGGCGAGGTGGCGAGCGGCGCCAGCAGGTCGATCGCCTGACAGGCGCACAGCAATTCGATCGCGATCACCTCGCGCGCGCGGGCGACGCTGGTGTCGGCCTTCAACGCCGCGGTCATGCTCATGCTGACGTGATCCTCCCTGTTCGCCGAGGTCGGGATGGTGTCGACCCCGGCGGGGTGCGCGAGCGACTTCATCTCCGAGGCGATCGCGGCAGCGGTGACCTGCGCCATCATGTAACCCGATTTCAGCCCGCCGTAGCGGGTGAGGAACGCCGGCAGGCCGCTCAGCGTCGGATCGACCAGCCGATCGGTTCGCCGCTCGCTGATCGTCGCCAGCGGCACCAGCGCGGCGGCCAGCAGGTCGGCGGCGATCGCGATCGGTGCGCCGTGGAAGTTGCCGCCCGAGACGATGTCGCCGGTGTCGGCGAACACCATCGGGTTGTCGGTGGCGCTGTTGGCCTCGACCGCCACGGTCTCGCGGACAAAGCGCAGCGCCTCGCGGGTCGCGCCGTGCACCTGCGCGGCGCAGCGCAGCGAGTACGCATCCTGGACTTTGCCGCAGTGCTGGTGCGAGTGATTGATGCCGCTGCCGCGCATCAGCGCCTCGATGCTGGCGGCCGAGGCGCGTTGTCCCCGGAACGGCCGCGCCTCGTGAATGCGCGCGTCGAAGGGGTGAATCGATCCGCGCAGCGCGTCGATCGACAAGGCCGCGGCGATGTCGGCGGCGCGCGTGACCTGCTCGGCGCCGGCGAGCGCCAGCGCCAGCACCGCCGTCGACGGCTGTGTCCCGTTGATCAGCGCCAGCCCTTCCTTGGCGCCGAGCCGGATCGGTTTCAGGCCGGCGCGCGCCAGCGCTTCCGCCCCGGGGATCCAGGACGTTGAATGCAGAGCCCGCTGAACCCGCAGCGCTCGTTCTTCTCGCGACGTGTCCTCTGCCGTTCCGCGCGTTCCGCGGTCTCTGCGTTGATCGTCGTCCTCTGCCTCCCCCTCTCCGATCAGCACCAGCGCCAGGTGCGCGATGGGCGCCAGGTCGCCGCTGGCGCCGACCGAGCCGCGCGAGGGCACGCGCGGGTGGACGCTATGGTTCAGCAGCGCGATCAGCGCCTCGAGCGTTTCAAGGCTGATGCCGGAGAAGCCTTTCGCGAGCACGTTCGCACGCAGCGCCATGGTCGCCCGCACGACGCGAACCGGCAGCGGATCGCCGAGCCCCGCGGCGTGACTGCGCAGCAAGTTGAGCTGGAGCGTTTCAAGCGCGTCCGGCGCGATCTTCACCTCGGCGAACGAGCCAAAGCCGGTGTTGATGCCATAGGCGGGCTGGTCGCCGCGCGCGCGCCGATCGACCACCGCGCGCGATGCGCGCACGCGGTCGCGCGCCACGTCCGCCAGCGCCACCGTCTCGCCATCGTCGGCGATTGACAGGAGTTGTTCGATCGTGAGGGAGGTGCCGTCAAGTAGAACCATGGATCAGTCGTGAGTCGATAGTCGTTAGTACGGGGTCACGAGTCGTCAGTCGAGTCGGTAGTCCGCAAACAATGTTCGAAGTAGAATCTTAGTCCGGTCGGGCCCGTACGACCAGCGACTGCCGACTCCGTACTAACGACGAAGGACTAGCGACTGATGAATCTGGTTGTCTTGGGTGCTCAGTGGGGCGACGAAGGCAAGGGTAAGATCGTCGATCTCCTCACGCCACATTTTTCGATCGTCGGCCGGTATCAAGGCGGACACAACGCCGGCCACACCGTCTACGTGAACGGGGTGAAGTTCGTGCTGCGTCTGATCCCGTCGGGGATTCTGCATGCGGGCGTCACCTGCGTGATCGGCAACGGTGTGGTGATCGATCCGCAGGCGCTGTTTGCCGAGATCGACGAGCTGACCAGAAACGGCATCGACGTCGCCGGCCGAATCCTGGTCAGCGACAAGGCGCACCTGATCCTGCCGTATCACCGCGACCTCGACCTGCTGTCGGAGGCGCGGCGCGGCGAGCGCAAGATCGGCACGACCTCGCGCGGCATCGGGCCGGCCTACGAGGACAAGATCGCGCGGCGCGGCATCCGGGTCGGCGACCTCAACGATCCGAAAGGGCTCGAACAGAACGTCCGCGACAACGTGACCGCACGCAATCGCCTGGTGCAGGACAGCACGATGGACTGGAAACCGGTGCTGGCGCAGCTGCTGTCGCACGCGGAGCGCATCCGGCCGATGATGCGCGACGTCTCGGTGCTGCTGACGCAGGCGATCGCCGGCGGCCAGTCAATCCTCTTCGAGGGGGCGCAGGGCACCCTGCTCGACATCGATCACGGCACCTATCCCTATGTCACTTCGTCGAACGCCTCGGTCGGCGGCGTGTGCACCGGGCTCGGCATCCCGCCGCGCGCGATCGGCCGCGTACTGGGTGTGGTCAAGGCCTACACCACGCGCGTCGGCGAGGGCCCGCTGCCAACGGAGCTGACCGGCGAGATGGGCAACCGGCTGCGCGAGAGCGGCAACGAGTACGGCGCGGTGACTGGCCGGCCGCGGCGCTGCGGCTGGTATGACGCGGTCGCCGTCCGCTACGGCGTCCGCATCAACGGCCTCGACGCCCTGGCCCTCACCAAGCTCGACGTGCTCGACGGCCTCGAGCGCATCGACATCTGCACTTCCTACACCGTCGGCGGCAAGACGCTGACCGAGTTCCCGAGCGACATGGGACAACTGTCGGCGTGCGAGCCGGTCTACGAGTCGATGCCGGGCTGGACGACGCCGACCGCCGGGGTGCGGACGTTCAACCAGCTGCCGGAGGCGGCGCGCAAGTACATCGCGCGGCTGGAGGAGGTCACCGGCGTCCGCGCCGCGATCGTCTCCACCGGCTCCGAGCGCGACGACACCATCATCCGCGAGGATGTGCTGAAGCTCTGGTAAATCCACGGACGACACGGATCACACGGATTACAGCCTGCAATCCGTGTAATCCGTGTACATCCGTGGATTGATTTGTCGTGCTACCTGGCCGGCGCGATGGCCAGGACCCGCACCGGACTGCCGCTGCCGTTGACGATCTTCAGCGGCGCCGCGACCACGACGGCGCCGGCCGGCGGCAGTCGATCGAGATTGCACAGGCTCGCCAGCCCGAACTTTCCCGCGCCGTGCATGATGGTGTGATTGGGGAACGGCGGATCGAAGCTGCCGGCCTGGCCCGCATCGGTCCCAATCGTCTCCACCCCAACTCCAAGGACGTCGCGATCGTGCGCCAGCAGCCGCGACGCGCCGGCGTCAAAGCCCGGGCTGTGCGGACCGTCGGCGGCGACGTTGAGGAATGCGGCCGCGTCGGTCCGCGCGCTCCAACCGGTTCTCAGCAGCAGCCACGCGCCGGCCGGAATCCGCCCGTGCTCGCGCTCCCACGCCTCGATGCGATCCACCGTCAGCAGGAAGTCCGCGTCGGCTTCGACGTCGCGGGTGACGTCAATCACGCACGCCGGGCCCACGAAGCGGCGCGGCGGAATCGTGTCGCACGCGTTCTCCGGCAGATCCCGGCCCGTCACCCAGTGCACGGGCGCGTCGAAATGGGTGCCGGTGTGCTCGCCGAACCGGATGGCGTTCCAGTACCACGCCGGCCCGCGCGCATCGTATTTCGAGATCACCTCGATCGAGACACCAGGCGAGGCGGCGAAGATCGGCGGGAGACCAATCACCGGCGTGTCCGGGCCGAGCGGCTGCGTCAGATCGACGATGATCAGCGATCCGCGGACCAGACCGTCGACGAGTTGTTCGAGTGGGACGGCGCTCATGACTTCAAGTATCGCGAAAACTGAAACCGGTTTTCGAGCAGCGACAGATCGGTCACGAACGCCGTCGGTCCGACCGCCTCCACCTTGGCGACGATCGTCGTCAGGTCGCCGGCGCCGACCGCCTGGTCGAACGCGCGCGTGAAGGTGTCGAGGGTCGTGACCGTCTCCGTCCGCGGGACGCCGGCCGCCGCGGCGATGGCGGCCAGGTCGGTGCCGGCCGCCGTCGCGGTGGGGAAGCCGCCGACCGACAGCAAACTTTCGTTGTCGAACACGACGTGCACCAGGTTTCGGGGCCGGTAGCGGGCGAGCGTGGTCAGGCCGCCGAGGTTCATCAGGATCGATCCGTCGCCGTCCAGCACGATCACCTGGCGATCGGGCTTCGACAGCGCGATGCCGAGGCCGATCGAGGAGGCGAGCCCCATCGCGTGCTGCAGGTAGAAGAAGTTCGGACGATGGCCGAGCGACTGGAGCTCGGCGGCGCATGCCCCCATGATCGTGACGACGATGCGATCCTCGAGGCGTGCGTAGACGGCGCGCATCGCATCCAACCGCTTCATGATTCCTCCCACATCAAATCGCGGCAGAGAAGCAGGGCGACCGGCTTGTTTGCGGACAGCGACAGCGTCTGCGCCTTGGCGATGCGCGACCCAACCTGGTCGGGTCGATCGAGGAAGGAGAAGGGGATGCGCAGCGCGCGGAGCACGTCTTCGGTAACGCCGCCGCCTTCGGTCTGCCACGGATCTCGCTCGCCGAACTCGCCGCGGTAGCTGATCAGCATCAGCAGCGGGATGTGGTAGAGCTGCGCGCACGAGACAATGCCGTTGACCGAGGCCAGGAAGCCGTGGTTCTGCATCAGCATCGCCGACTTCACGCCCGCCAGATGCGCACCGGCGGAGATGCCGACGCCTTCTTCCTCCTTCGCGAGGCGGACCAGCGTCATCTCCGGATCCTCGTCGGCCATCCGGATCAGGTGCACCAACCAGGTTTCCGGCAGGGCGGACATCAGGCGGACGCCGGAGTCCTTCAGCGCGCCGTAAATGGCCCTCGAGCTCGTAATCGAGACGGGAGACATCTATTTCTGGTGCCGCGCGCAAAAGGCCCCGACCGCGGCCGGATCGGCGTCCTCGAAATTCAGACCGACGCGAAAGCGAGGGGCGCCCGACGCGGTCATTTCGAACGCCGTCCAGGCGACCGAGGCGCTGAAGTTCACGCGGGCGGTGTCGTCGGCCAGCGCCATCGCGACCCGCTGGTTGGGTTTCAACCCCTCTGGCGTCACGACCTGCGCGCCCACGATCGAGAGGTCCACGATCGTTCCTGATTTGCCATCGAGCACCGCGATGACACTCCTGCCCACCTTGAAACGCGGCGCCATGCGAGTGCCGCGCTGGTCCAGCGCCGGCGCCTTGGGTGCCGCGGCCCGCGGGACGACGCGCGTATAGTCGCCGTTGTGCGCCATGACGCGGATTTCCGCCTCCCGGAGGGTGGGGTCGGCCTTGATGCGGTTGATCAGGGCCGCGCCGCGCGGCGTCAAGGCGAACATCCGCTCCAGCGCGACCAGCGCGGGACGCCGCTTCACGATCGTCTGCAGCGCGCTGGCCGCGTCGGCATCGGTAAACGCCAGCAGCTCGCAGCCGCCGTTCTCGGCCCGTTGTCTCAACCCGGGCAGCAACTCGGAAGCGGCGACAATCACGATGCAGGGATCGGTCACGGCCCATGAGTTAATCACAGATGCGCTGGATGTGACACAATCCCGCCCGC
>DATASG010000010.1:0-10779 GCA_036269295.1 Vicinamibacterales bacterium
CGAGGGTCGACTGCGTTTGCCCCGAAGGCGTGACGGGGCGGATGTCAGCGGCGTTCACGCGCGCCTAGAATACACGGCGGATTGAAGATAATGAGGCGTGGCCATGGATCGCGCAATCGCAACCGGCACGCACGGGCGGTATCTCATCGAGCCGCCGGCATCGGCCGGTCCGGCGGCGGTGCTGGTCGGGTTTCACGGCTACAGCGAGGGTGCAGAAGCGCAGCTCGAGCGGATGCGCCGCGTCCCCGGCGCGGATCGCTGGCTGCTGGTCTCGATTCAGGCGCTCAATCGCTTCTATCAGAGGCGCACGAATGACGTGGTTGCCAGCTGGATGACGCGACAGGACCGCGAGCTCGCGATTGCCGACAATCTGGCCTACGTGAATGCCGTGATTGCCGCCGTCGACGGTGAATACGGCGCCGGGATGCCTCTCGTGTTGTCGGGTTTCTCGCAGGGCGTCTCGATGGCGTTTCGCGCCGCGGCCGGGTTGTCCCGCCGAGTGGACGGCGTGATCGCTGTCGGCGGGGACGTCCCGCCGGAGCTTGGGCCGGGCACGCTCGAGGGCGTATCCGGGGCGCTGGTCTGTCACGGTACAGGCGACGAGTTCTACACGCGGGTCATCTTCGAGCGCGACCTCCGGCGCCTGCGGAACGCAGGGGTGACCGTCCGGGCGCTGGAATTCGAGGGTGGACACGAATGGTCTGATGCGGTCGTGGAGGCCGCGTCTCTGTTCCTTCGCGAGCGTTGGCGATGATCGAGATTCGAACGGCGGCGGTCACCGACGCCCAGGCCCTTGCCGAGCTGCGGTGGGAATTTCGCAGCGTCCAGGATCCGGCCACCGAGCCGCACGACGATTTCGTGCGGCGCTGCGCCGAGTGGATGCGCCGCGAGCTGTCGATCGGCGGCTCCTGGCAAGTGTGGGTCGCCGTCGACCGGAATGCGATCGTCGGACAGGTGTGGGTGCAGACGGTCGGGAAGATTCCGAACCCGGTCGCCGATTCAGAACCCGAGCACATCGCCTATCTGTCGAATCTCTTCGTCAAGGTTTCCGCGCGCGGCGGCGCCGGCACGCGGCTGCTCGAGACGGCGCTCGACTGGTGCCGCGCCAACCGCATGGATCGCGTCGTCCTCTGGCCATCCAGGCGCAGCGTGACGCTCTACCTCGGCCACGGTTTCTCGTCCGGCGGCGAGGTCATGGAGCTGAAGATACGAAGGTGACGATGGCGCGCTGCACGTCGGCGTAGACCGCCGCCTGGGCCGCCGGGTCCTTCCTCGAGAGCTTGAACGAGTGGTCGCCCCGCTCGACGACGTGCACGAGCGGCGGCGGCTGCAGCGTCCCGAGGACGGGCGCGAGCTCGTCCGGAGTGCCGAATGCGTCACGCGCGCCTTGCACGAACAGCATCCGCCGCGCGATGGCCGGCAGATGTTTGTCGCGTCGCTCTGTTGGCCGGCCGGGCGGATGCAGCGGGTAGCCGAGCAGCACGAGTCCAGCGATCGGCAGCTGCGGATCGCCGGCCGCGACCTGGGTCGCTATCCGGCCGCCCATCGACTTCCCGCCGATGAACAGCCGTCCCCTGGCCGTGTCCACTCCGTCGCGGACGGCGTCGATCACCGAGCGGTAGCAGGCCTCGAGCGCCGGCGCGCGATCCGGGATCTTGCGGCCCTGCTCGGTGTACAGAAAATTGAAGGTGACGACGTCTACGCCCATCGACGACAGCGCAGTGGCAACGTCCACCATGAAGGCGCTCCGCTGGCCGGCGCCGGCGCCGTGCGCGAGGATGAGGGAAGCCGCCGGTCCCGGATCCGACCCCACGGAAGGTCTGACGCCGCGGTAGACGAGCGCTGTCGTCGCAGCGCCCGTCTCCAGACGAACGATCA
The DNA here is from genome assembly GCA_036269295.1 of Vicinamibacterales bacterium. Taxonomy (GTDB): domain Bacteria; phylum Acidobacteriota; class Vicinamibacteria; order Vicinamibacterales; family CAVVIG01; genus CAVQFC01. Next base: position 1,879 of record DATASG010000010.1, read on the forward strand.
GCTCACTCGGACTTGGCAAGGCCGTCGTCAACCTCCGCATCGGTTCTCAGGGCGTTGGTCACCGACAGCGCGCCGAACTGCGCCGCCAGCGATCGCGCCAGCATCCGATCGACGTTGCTCTGGACGACGCCGGTCAGGGTGACCCGCCCGTGTTCCACGACGATGTGAATGGGTGGGTTCGGCATGATCGCGTAGTTCCAGAAACTCGAGTTGTTGTAGATGGAGCGCGCAATCCGATACCGCAGCTGGTCGTCGAACTGCGAAACCGGCAGCACGCTGATCTGATCGTTCACGCTGCGAACGCCGTCCAACTTGGCGATTCGCTTTTCAATGTCGTCCCGCTTGTAGGGCATCGTCACCTTGCCGGTCAGCGTGACCGCGCCGTCCTTCACGTTCGCGCCCACGTCGTCGAAGATCGTGAACTGCGTGTAGCGCTGCACCGCTTTCGCGACATCTTTCGCGATTTGAAAATCCTTCCGCTCGCCCTGGCCAATCGAGCCGGCCAGCGCAATGTTCGCCGTCAACAGCAGGCCGGCGGCACACGCGCCTATCGTTTTCCACATCTTGCACCTCCGCTGCTCCAGGTTGGGCAAATGCAGTGCCAGATGAGTGCCTGGGAAAAGGCGCGATTTCGGAAGGCCTGTCCTCAAAACAAGACGAGGAGAGGGAGCGCCTCATCAATGGCCGGCGAAGGCCACTCCCAGGCCGTAGGTGACGGCGGCTTCGATGATACCGACCACGGTCATCTCAGTGCCGCTGGCCCACCATGAGCGGGTCGTGACGAGCGACTTCGAGGCGCCGACGAGAAAGTGCGCGATGGTGCTGATGACGAACGAGGCGATCACCGCGGGCATGCCGACGGCGAAGAAGAACGGGATGATTGGGATGAAGCCGCCGATCGCGGTGGAGACGCTGGCCGAGAGAGTCGAACGCCAGGGGTTGGGAAACGTCTCTTCGTTGAGACCGAGCTCCTCGTGGACCAGCGTGCGCAGGAACTGCTTCGGCTCCTTCTGCAGCCGCTCGGCCATCGACCGCGACTCCTCGGCGGAGAATCCTTTGAGCTGGTAGAACAGCTCGAGCTCGAGGAGCTCCTCGTGCGGGTCCTCGTCGATTTCGGCCTGTTCGCGGGCGATCTCGGACTCGTAGACCTCGCGCTGCGACTTCGAGGACAGGTAGGCGCCGGCGCCCATCGACAGGGCGCTGGCCAGCATGCCGGCGAGGCCCGCGGCGAGGACGACCTCGCTGCCGCCGGTGTAACCGGCCATGCCGGAGACGATGCCGAACACCGCACCGAGGCCGTCGTTGACGCCGTAGATGGCGTCGCCGATCCAGCCGCTGCCGTGCACGTGCCAGCGCTCGCGACCGAGGATTGAATCGAGCGTTGAGCGCGGTGTTGGAATCTTGCCGCCGGCCAGCGTCCGGAGCACGACCGCGTGGTCGCGTTCCTCGAGCATCGCCTCCTCGGCGATCCGGCGATCCAACGGGTTGCTGAGGCGCTGCATCAGCCCCTCGTATTCAGCTTCGGCCTTGTTCTCTTCCTGCTCGAGCCGATGCAGCACGACGTTCGGATCCGAGATCCGCTGGAACCAGGACAGGCCGCGCTCGACTTCCTTCGGATCGGGAACCCGGCCGGTCGACGCGGCGATCCGCTCCGACCAGCGCGCAGCGTGTTTGTCCTCCTGATCGGCCAGCCGCATCAGGATGTTTCGGCGCTTGGAATCGCTTTCGCGGTTCGCGAGATGTTTGTAGGTCGCCGCCGCCTCGACCTCGCGGCGCCACATCTTCTCGACGGTCGCGAGATTCACCTTGTCGATCGACATTTACCCGATCATTCTAGCTTGCGACGTACCCCTTCCGCGCGCGAACGCGATAGGCGCGATTGCGGAGCTCGACGCGAATCGAGTGCCAGCGGCCGTCCTTCAGTCCGCGCGAGGGATAGCCCAGGTAGTACTGCTTGCTCAGCTCGTCGGCGATGTTCGCGGTGGCCGGGTTCAGATCGCGAGGATCGCGGATGATCTCAGTACGGCCGCCGCTGTCGTCGGTCATGTCGCGCAGCGCCACCACGTTGACGCGATCGTCGTTGGCGCCGCCTCGGCGGAATCCACCGCCACCGCCGGCTGGCGGCTGCCGCGGGAAGACCGGCGGCGTGCCGCCGAACGGGCCGTGTGCGCCGGGAAACGGCCGCGGTGTCGGCGTCTGCACCGGCGGGCGCGGCGGCGGCTGGCGCGCCGCCGGCTCGCTCTGGCCGTCGATGCCGATCGCGTAGACCAGCGTCTCGGTCTCGCGAATCTGCGCTTTGAGGTCGCGGATGCTCATCGCGCTGGCGGTGTCGTTGCCGTCGGAGATCACGAGCAGTGCCTTCTTCCGATTCTGCCCCTGCATCATCAGCGGGATCGCCTCGGCGACGGCGTCGTACATCGCCGTGCCGCCGTTGGCCTCGAGCCGGCCGAGCGCCCGCGACAACTGCTGCCGATCCTTCGTCCATGGCTGCAGCAGCACCGGCCTGCTGCTGAAGCGGTACAGAAAGATCTCGTCCTGCCGATCGAGGAGGTCAAACAGCAGCCGGTCGAGCGCGGTCTGCGCTTCCTGAATCTTGTTGCCCGCCATGCTGCCGCTGGTGTCGACCGCGATGCCGAGGCTGACCGGCACTCGCTCGGCGCTGAAATGGGTGACGGTCACCGGCTGATCGTCCTCGTAGACGATGAAGTCGTCCTGGCTGAGGCCGGGGACGAAGCGGCCGTTAACATCGGAGACGGTCGCGGTCACGTTGATCAACTCGACGCCGCTCTTGAAGCGGAAGCCCTGGGCGCCGCTGTCGGGGCGCGCCGGCGCCTGCGGCTGCTGTGCGTGCAGCGACGCGACGGCGAGGGCAAACGAGGCTGCGAGCAGGCTACCCTTCATGAACAGCCGCCGTCTGGGAGGCAAAACTCCTGCCCACAGGTTTCGGTCGATTTGCCGGGAAACTTCGCGGCCTGGAAGGAGACCCGGTCGAAACGCTGTACTCTCGCCGGGACAGGTGTCACCCTCGCGGTTTGATCCCCTCGACAAAGACCAGGCCCTCCCGTTCGGCCAGGGTCCGCACCGACTTGAAGCCGTCCGCTTCGAGCGCCTTGATCGCGTCCCCCGAGGCGACAAAGGGCGGCCCGCTCTGCGTCCGCGACAACACTGCCCCGAGCCCGCCGCGCGGCACGGCGCCGACGACGAGCACGCGTCCTCCGGGGCGAAGCACGCGCACGATCTCACGGATCGACGCCACCCGTGCTTCGGGGCGCATGGTGCCGAAGAGGCCGGCGGTGTCGTCGACGACCGTCAGATCGAATTCATCGTCTCCGAGCGGGAGGCGAGAGGGAGGAGCGACGTCCACCTCGATCAGCACGCCTGCGTCCTCGCCGGCCTTGCGCGCGCGCGCGGCCGAAGATTCGTCCGGCGCGATCACCGCGGCGCGTCCCGACAGGCCGACCTTGGCCGCGACGGCGGAGAGCCGGCCGCCATGGGCGCATCCGATCTGGAGAAACCGGTCGCCCATCTTGACGCCGGTCATGCCGACGATCAGAAGATACGGGTCGCTTTTCTTCAGGAACATATCAGCTCTCAGCTCTCAGCCCTCAGTTCTGAGTTCGTTCGAGCTTACCGCACTGTGACGCCGCGGCCGGCGCGAGGCTGAGTCTCCGCCCTCAGCGAACGACAGCTGACAGCCGAGCGCTGAAGCGATATGATCCCGAGTTCATGTCTACTCCTGTTGATATCGCTCCTGCGACGGGCAAGCTCGGCGTCCTGCTGGTGGGCCTTGGTGCCGTCAGCACCACTACGATTGCCGGTGTCCTCGCCATTCGCAAGGGCATTTCCAAACCGATCGGGTCGCTGACCCAGATGGGCACGATTCGGCTTGGGAAGCGCACCGAGGGCCGCTCGCCGAAGATCAGCGAGGTGGTGCCGTTGACGCCGCTCGACGAGATCGTGTTCGGCGGCTGGGACATCTTCGCGGAGGATTGCTATGCGGCGGCGCGGACCGCGGGGGTGATTGAGCCGGCGCTGCTCGATCAGGTACGACCCGAGCTCGAACAGATCAAGCCGTGGCCGGCGGTTTTCGACAAGCACTACGTCAAGCGGCTGGACGGCCCGAACGTGAAGAAGGGCAAGAACAAGAAGGATCTCGCCGAGCAGGTCATCGCCGACATCCGGAAGTTCAAGGCGGACCACAATCTCGAGCGCCTGGTCATGCTCTGGTGCGGCAGCACCGAAATCTTCGCGACCGAGGCGCCGGCGCACCAGACGATCGAGAACTTCGAGCGGGCGCTGGAGCAGAACGACATCGCGATCCCCTCGAGCATGGTCTATGCCTACGCGGCGATCCGCGAGGGCATTCCGTACACCAACGCAGCGCCGAACCTGACCGCCGACATCCCGGCGCTGGTCGCGCTCGCGGCCAAGACGCAGACGCCGCTCGCGGGCAAGGATCTCAAGACCGGGCAGACGCTGATCAAGACGATCATCGCGCCGGGGCTGAAAGCGCGGCTGCTCGGCGTCGAGGGCTGGTACTCGACCAACATCCTCGGCAACCGTGACGGCGAGGTGCTCGACGATCCCGAGTCGTTCAAGACGAAGGAAGAGAGCAAGAAATCGGTTCTCGACTACATCCTGCAGCCGAATCTGTACCCCGAGCTGTACAAAGATCTCTGCCACGTCGTGCGGATCAACTACTACCCGCCGCGCGGCGACAACAAGGAAGGCTGGGACAACATCGATCTCGTGGGCTGGCTCGGCTACAAGATGCAGCTCAAGATCAATTTCCTCTGCCGCGACAGCATCCTGGCGGCGCCAATCATCCTCGACGTGGCGCTGTTCATGGATCTGGCGAAGCGCTCGGGGATGTCCGGAATCCAGGAGCGGCTGTCCTTCTACTTCAAGAGCCCGGTCCACGCGCCGGGGCTATATCCCGAGCACGATCTGTTCATTCAGTTGATGAAGTTGAAGAACACTTTGCGGTACCTTAAGGGCGAGGAGCTGATCACGCACCTTGGCCGCGAGTACTACGACTAGGTCTCCGTACGCCCAGCCGGCGCTGATTGGCGGCGTGGTGATGGGCGTGCTGTCGGCGCTGCCGATCATTTCCGCCGGCAACTTGTGCTGCTGCCTGTGGGTGGTGAGCGGCGGCGTGGTCGCGGCCTATCTGTTTCAACAGGAGAGGACGGCACCGATGACGCCGGCCGACGGCGCGCTGGTCGGCCTGCTGGCCGGCCTGGTCGGGGCTCTGGTGCAGTTCCTGGTCTCGATTCCGATCGACCTTGTCGTCGGGCCGATGGAGCAGACGATCCGTCAGCGCGTCCTGGACATGGGGACCTTGCCGCCAGAAGTGCGCGACCTGCTGGAGCGGTACGGCCGCAGCGGTCTGACGGGCGGCACCATGGGCGCCGCGATCTACATCGTCAGCCGCCTGGTCGGACTGATGGTGGGGTTGTTCGTCGGCGGCATGTTCTCGACGCTGGGCGGGCTGGTCGGGGCGCTGATCTTCAAGAAGCCAACGCCGCCCGGCGTCATCGACATCCCCTCGTCCTAGCCGCCTGTCCAGGTTTGCGCAGCGCTGCACGGCACTGCGCGTCGCTATCGCGTACCGCTTACCGAACCGAAATTCTGGGACGTGGAATGGGTGTTGTTGATCGTGGTGGCGCTGGCGCTACAGGCGCCGGCGCAGCGGCCGGCGCCGATGCCGGCGTTGCCGTTGACCCAGCTCGACGACCACGCGCTCGCCGTCGATCTCGACAACCGCACGTTTACATTGACGTTCGCGCAGCCGGTGCAGGTGAGGGATCTGCTGCTGCTGCTCGTCCGCGGCACCAACCTGAGCGTCGTTCCCGACCCGGAGATAGGCGGCACCTTCATCGGCGAGTTGAAGAACGTCACGGTGCGGCAGGCGCTGGGGCTGATCCTGCGGCCGCTGGGCCTCGACTACGCGCTCGACGGCAGCGTCATCCGGGTCTCGCGGCGCGAGGCGGAGACGAGGATCTTCGACCTCAACTACATCGCGACCGAGCGCGCCGGGCAGTCGACGGTGGCCGGGGAAGGCGGTTCGCGCGCGAGCATCACGAGCTCGACGAAGGTCGATCTGTTCGAGGAGGTCGCCAACGGCGTGCGCACGCTGCTGACCGAGCGCGCGGCCTTCAACGTCGATCGAAAAGCCGGGCTGCTCCAGGTCACCGATTTTCCAGAGCGCCTCGACCGGATCGCGGTCTATCTCGACACCGTCCAGGCTCGGGTGCACCGTCAGGTGCAAATCGACGCGCGGGTGATTGAAGTCGAACCGACCGACGCAAAAGCGTCCGGGATCGACTGGGCGGCCCTGGCGGCGAAGATGAGCGGCGCGCCGACCGCCGAAGTGCCGATCGCGACCCGCCAGACCATGAACGGGCTGCGCGTGACCGACGTGGGCAGGCTCCTCGGCCTGCTCGCCGAGCAGGGGAGCGTGACGCTGGTCGCGAGCCCGCGCATGCTGACGCTCAACAACGAGCCGTCGATTGTGCGGACGGAAGCGATGAGCTTCAGCGTGACGCCGCAAATCTCCGCCGACTCGATCGTGACCCTGAGCTTGACGCCGATCGTGCGATCTCCGGCGGTGGTCGAATCCGACATGCTGGCGCGGGTCGCCGACGGTGAGACGCTGGTCGTGTCCGGCTTCACGCGCGATCGCGAGATCAAGGAAAAGAAGGCGGTCGGGATCAACGGCGGCTGGTTCGGCCGCGGCACGGTGGTGACGCACAAGCGGGTCGAGCTCGTCATTCTGCTGACGGCGAGGATCGTGGCCGGCGTGGCCGCGCAGTAGCCATGTACGAGTCCTACTACGGGTTTTCCGAGAAGCCTTTCAGCCTGACGCCGGATCCGAAGTATCTCTACCGCAGCCAGCCGCACGGGGACGCGTTCGATCTTCTCCACTACGCGGTCCGGCGGCGCGAGGGCTTCGTGGTCGTCACCGGCGACATCGGCACCGGCAAGACGACGCTGTGCCGGGCGCTGCTCGAGCAGATCGATCGCACGACCTTCACGGCGCTGGTGCTCAACCCGTTCCTGACCGAAGCGGATCTGCTGAAACGGATCCTGCAGGACTTCGGGGTCATTTCGCGCGACGAGATCAAGGCCAGCCGGACGGCGAGCGTGACGAAGCAGGAGCTGATCGAGACGCTCTATGAATTCCTGCTGTCGCTGATCCCGCTCAAGGCGAGCGCGGTGTTGATTATCGACGAGGCGCAGAACCTGCCCTTGCCGGTGCTCGAGCAGATCCGCATTCTGTCGAACCTCGAGACCGACAAGGAAAAACTGCTGCAGATCATCCTCGTCGGCCAGCTGAACCTGCAGACGCTGCTGCGGTCGCCGGAGATGCGCCAGCTCGATCAGCGCGTCTCGATTCGCTACGAGCTCAAGCCGCTGGACGGCGAGACGGTCGCGGCATATGTCGCCCACCGGTTGACGATCGCCGGCGGCGGCGCGGCGGTCGGCTTCTCCGCCAAGGCACTGCAGCAGGTCCATCGCTGGTCGGGCGGCATCCCGCGCCTGATCAACCTGATTTGCGACCGGGCGCTGCTCGCCGCGTTCTCCGTTCGCGCGAGCCGCATCACCCCGGAGATGGTGACGCACGCGGCCGAGAGCCTCGACCTGCAGGCGCCGGCGAGGGACCGGTTGGGTTGGTTCAGGCGGCAGGCGCCGCTGGTCGCTGCCGCAGCGGTGGTGCTGCTCTCGTCGGTACTCGCCGTCGGCGCCTCGGCGCTCGTCTATCAGCGGTTCGCGGACGGAAGCGGCCGCGCCCGGGGTGAGCGCGCGGTGGCGCGCTGGTCGGATCGCTCAGCTCCGGCGGGCGCAGCCGCGCGCCAGCCGATGGCCACCGCGCCGCATGCCGTCGCCGCCGGCGCGACCCGCGAGCTTCCGGCCGACGCCGCGTTCACCATCCTGGTCGGCTCGTTTCCGCTGCCGTTGGACACCGCCGCCCCAGACGTCGCCTCGACCACGGCATGGCTCGAGGCGTCGGGCTTCCGGGTGTTTTACGCTGAAGTCGATCTCGGGTCGCGGGGGCGCTGGCGGCGGGTGCTCGCCGGCGCCTATACTGATTCGCAGGCGGCGCGCCGCGACGCGGATCGGCTGAAGGCAGCGGCGCCGCAGAGCGACGCTCACCTGGTGAGCGCAGGCTTCGCGATTGGTCTCGCGCCGCGCGGGGCCGACACCGATCTCAGCTCCTCAGGCACGGAACCGTGAGTCTCATCCTCGACGCCCTGCGCCGCCGTTCCGCCGATCAGGGCGACGACGGCGAGACACCGGACCGCGGCGCGCGCGCGGACGCGGTGCTCGCCACGCTCGGCTACCCGCGCCCACACCCGCCGCGCGGGATGTCGCTCAAGGCCCTGCTGTTGTCCGGTGCCGGCGCGCTGATCCTCGGGTTCGTCGGGCTGACGGTGCTGATTGCGATACTGTCACCCGCAGCCCCGCCGAAGCCAGCCGCCTCCCGCAGCGCCGCCGCTGCCGGACCCCGTCCGTCGACATTTCAGGCGGCCCGCGGCACGGCCGGGACGTCCGGCGCGCTGCCTCCCGTGACGCCACCGCCAGCTGTGGACCGTTTGTCTTCCCCCGCCGCCCGGGTGTTCGAGGCGCCGACCGTTCAAGCGCCACCACCGGTAGCGGACCGGGTCGTACCGCCGCCGCGCGCGACGGAGCCGCCCGTCCCGACGCGTGCGCACCCCTTCGTCCCGGTCAGCACGGCGACGGTCGCGCGTCGCGCCCCCGCGCCGGAGCCGGTCCCCGAGCCCGCGGCTCCGCAGACGCTGCCGGCGCCCCGCGAGGATCACTTCGGGCTCGCCCTCTACTACCAGCGCGTCGGCGACTTCGACAACGCGATCGCTCACTACCGCGCGCTGCTCGAGC
>DATASG010000011.1:0-5795 GCA_036269295.1 Vicinamibacterales bacterium
ATGACGTCGGTCGCGGTGTCGAACAGGCCGCGATAGCGCCCTTCCGAATCCTGCAGCGCGGCCAGCGTCCGCCGCCGCTCGTCGATCACGCCGGCCAGGGTCACCGCCGTGGCACCGGAGACGACGATGAACTGCTGGAGAATCAGGACGCCCGATCCGTTGTCCGGCTGGGCGAACGGCCCGCGTCCTTCGAGCGCGCTCAGAATCGACAGGGCGGCGAGCAGCAGCGTCGCGCCCGCCGCGCCCGGTGCGCCGAAGCGCAGCCCTGCCCACACCAGCAACGGGAACGGCACATACAGCATCGAGAACGCGGTCACGCTCGATCCACCCGGCGGACCGAAAATCCCAAGCGTCGGCAGGCTGCCGGCCACGATCAACACGATCAGGGTCAGCGCTTCCGCGATCCGCGCCGGGCGGACGCTTCCCATCAGGCGGGAGCGAAACGACACCAGCGCGAGCAGCGCCGGGACCACCGCGACATTCCCGACCGCGTCCCCGAACCACCACACGCGCCACGAGCTGGTGAAGGCGACGGTCGGGTACATCCGCTGGACCGCGAACGCGCCGATGAAGCCGCTGACGAGCGGCGCCAGGATGACGCCGACGACGACGAAGGCGAGGCAGTTTCGGAGGTCGTCGAGCCGCGGCCGGCCGCGGCTGACGAGCCGCAGCACCGCGGCGGTGCCGACGATCTCCAGCAGGTTGGCGACCACGTACAGCAGGCTGACCAACGAATCGTCGGGCCGCAGGTTCCGCGGCACGATGGCCAACAGGTAGAGCCACCACGTGGAGGGCGGCGTCAGCAGGAGCGCGGCGATGGCGATCGCGTTGGGCAGGCGGATCGGCGCGATGCTGACGTTGGGGATCGAGATCGCGCCGGCGACCCGAACCGCGGCCGCGTACGCCAGACCCAGCAGGGCGGCCTGGGCGACCGTCCGGAGGAACGACGGCGCCGGCGGTGCGTTTGAGGGCATGTCTCGGGGCGTGGGCCCGCGTGCCGGCCATCATAGGTCAGATTCCAAGCCGCTGCTTCAGATCGCGAACGCGGTCGCGCGCGACGCTCAGCTCGGTCTTGCGGTCATCCTTGAGCCGGACCAGGACGCCGCCGTCCACCGCCGCGAACAGCTCCTGGACGAAGCCGATGTTGACGATGGTGGCGCGATGGACGCGCGCGAACCGGCGTGCGTCGAGCGCGGCTTCGAGCTCGGCGAGGGTGTGATCGATCACGTGCTCGTGGCCGTTGACGACCGCGAACGTGAGCTTGTCCCTGGAGCTGAAGTGGCTGACGCGCGCCACATCCAGCACCGTCGTGCGCTCGCCGACGCGCGAGGCGATGCGCTCGATCCGGCGGATCGGTGCCAGCTGGGCGGCGAGGGCCCGCGCCAGCGCCCGAACGTCCGGCAGCGCCTGTCCGGCGAAGCGGTCGATCTTGTCGAGCGCGCGGTCCAGGCGATCGGCTTCGATCGGCTTCAGCAGGTAGTCGATCGAATTCACCGCGAAAGCCTCGAGCGCATAGCGGTCGTAGGCGGTGGTGAAGACCACCGTCAGCTGGCGCTCGAGCCGTGCGAGCAGCTCGAAGCCGGTGAGGCCGGGCATCTGGATGTCGAGGAATAGCACGTCGACTGGCAGGTCGCGCAGAACAGCGAGGGCGGCTTCAGGGTCGGTCGCCGATCCGGCGATCACCACGCGTCCGGTCGCGGTCAGCAGCCGCGTCAGCCGCTCGACCGCCAGCCGCTCGTCGTCAACGATGTAGACGCGCATCAGCCGGACCTCTCCGACGGCACATCGAGCGTGACGCCGGTGTGTCCGGCGCGGCTGTCGATGCGCATGGACGCGTGAGTGCCGAACAGCATCGCCAGCCGGGCGTCGAGCAGCGCGAGGCCGTGGCCCTCCGGCCGGCGCGCGGCGTTGAAGCCCGGTCCGTCGTCTTCCACCGTGACGCGAAGGCGGCCGTTTGCTGCCGTCGCCGTCACGCAGATCGATCCGCCGTCGCGGCGCGGCGAGACGGCGTACTTCACGCTGTTCTCGACCAGGGTCTGCAGCGCCAGGCGCGGCACGGCCGCGGTCGCGGCACCGTCCTCCAGGCGGACGTCATACCGCAGTCGATCGCCGAAGCGAACGCGCTCGATGTCGAGGTAAGCGCGGACGACCCGGAGCTCCTCTTCGAGCGGGACGAGCGGCATCGCCGTGCTGTCGAGGGCGGACCGCAGCAGCGATGCGAGCTGGCCGGTCATGCGCTCGGCGCCGGCCGGATCGTCGTGCACCAGGGCGGCGATCGAGTTCAGGGTGTTGAAGAGAAAATGCGGCTGCACGCGCGATTCGATCGACGCCAGCTGCGCTTCGGCCGCGAGCCTGCGGGCGTCCGCCTCGTCGCGCTCCTTGGTGCGCAGCGCCACGGTTGCGTCGTCGAGGCGGCCCTGCAGCAATTCGATCAGCGTGCCGAAGACCCCGAACACCAGGGTGATGATCGCCGACGCCTTCAGCGTGCCGAGCAGGTAGCGCACGAACTCCTGGCGCGAGTGCAGGTAGCCGATCGCCAGCAGCACCAGCAGCGCCAGCACGCTGCCGATCGCCGACAACGCGACGAGCACGGCCGCCAGGATCGTCCAGTTCAACGGGAACCGGACCTTGCGGAAGAGCGTGGGCGCCATCGCCGAGATGGTGATGGCGCACATCGAGCTGATGATCGACGAAAACAGGAAGCCGACCCCCATGGTCTCCACCGCCCTCCGCCACGGCGTGTGCAGCGTGACGCCGTTGAACGCGAAGCCGACGGTCAGCGCCGCGGCGGCGTTGATCGCGGCCATGCGCGCCCAGAACTTGAGGGAGCAGATCATCGCGGCGTTAGGGCTGGTTTCGGGTCGGCGGCCTGGTGCTCGGCGCCTCGAGCATGCCAGGCACCTTCACGGTCGCGGGCGCGAACCGGCCACCGGCCGCGAGGCCGCCGGGGAGGGGCGCGTAGAGCTCGATGGCGATCTGGGTGGCGGCCGCCCTGTAATCGCCGCTCTTCATCGCCGCCGGATCCAGCGTGATCGACGCGATCGTCAGGATCGGCCCCGAGTCGTCTTTGATTCCGGCCAACGGGCCATCCGGACGCCGCGCCCCGCTGCTGAAGCCGTTCATCAACTGTCGATGCACGTCGCTGTTATACCAGTTCAGCACCGCCCGTTTGTTTTCGAACCAGGCGAAGATGACCTGCTTGCCGCTGGCCATCTGCCCGGCATCGACGCCCAGGACCCCGGGCGTCGCCTTCAAGGCGCCGACGAGATCGGGCAGGCCAGCCGGCGGCGGTGGTGCCTGCGACGAGGCGACCGCGGGGCTGAAGATGGCCGCGGCCAGAATGACAACGGCGCCGAGCTCACGTAGCTGCTTCATACGAACCTCCATGCACACGATAAGAGGCGGCCGCGCGCGGTGGTGACAATTGGCGACGAAAGGTCGAAAAACATCGCCGAACCGCGCGTGGTAGATTTCGAACCATCATGAAGCGGCTCCTGATTCCGGTCCTCCTTCTCCCGGCCATCGTCGTCCCGACGGCGTTGGCGCAGAACCGCATGACCTATTCCGTGGTGTCGGCCGACAACGGCCACGTCGCGCTGGGGCTGGCGGTCCGCAAGCTCACGGTGTCGGGCACGTTCATGCAGGCGCCGGCGCATCCCGACGATGAGACCAACGCGTTGTTCGCGCTGTTCACGCACGGCATGGGTCTGCGGTCGATTGACGTCCAGAACAATCGAGGCGAAGGCGGCCAGAACGAGATCGGCCCGGAACTGTTTCGCGACATCGGCGTGCTGCGCACGGCGGAGCTGGTCGCGGCGCACCGAATCGACGGCGCCGAACAGTATTTCACGCGCGCGATCGACTATGGCTACTCGTTCGATCCCGAAGAGGTCATCAATAAATGGGGGCGTGACGCGATCATCGGCGACTACGTTCGGCTGTTCCGGACGCTGCGGCCCGACGTCGTCGTCACCATGAACATCCAGGGACGCGGCGGCGATCGGGCGCACGAAGCGACGACGGTGCTCGCACGCGAGGCCTACCGGGCCGCCGGCAACGCGGCGATGTATCCCGAACAGCTGCGCGAAGGACTGCGTCCGTGGCAGCCCCGCAAGCTGTACTTCAACGCGGGTCCCGGCGTCATCGGCGCGGGCGGCCGCGGCGGCCGCGGCGCTTCGACAGGGGGAGGGCAGGCGGGCGCCGGGGCGGCGGACGTGCCGACCCACGTCACCCGCGTCAACACCGCGGCGTACGACGAGCTGCTCGGCCGCACCTACGCCGAGATCGGCGCCGACGCGCACAGCAATCACAAGTGCCAGGGCACCTCGGGTCTGCCGGCGCTACCGGGATTTGCCACCGGACGCGGCGGCGGCGGCGGGCAGTACGCGCTGGTTGATTCGACGATTCAAGGACAGCTGCAGAAGAACGAAGCGTCGCTCTTCGACGACATCGACATCACGCTGGCAGGCGTCGCGAAGTTTGCCGGCGCCAATCCGCCCGAGGCCCTGACCTCCGGCCTTGCCGCCGTCGTCGATCAGGGGCAACGCGCGAGGCAGGCGTTCGAGGCCGGCGACGACGCGGGCACCGCGGCGCCGATCGAGGCGGGCCTGCTCGCGCTCCGGGCGCTGCGCGGGCGGCTCGCGACGATGCGCCTCGGCGACACGGCGCGGTACGAGATCGATTTCCGCTTGCGGATCAAAGAGCGCGACTACGAGGACGCGGTGCTTGCGGCTCACGGGCTCACGTTCGAGGCGGTCGCCGACGACGGCCTGATCGTCGCCGGGCAGCCGCTGTCTCTGTCGCTGCTGGCGGTCAATCGCGGCAGCACCGAGGTCACGGTGAGCGAGGTGACGATCGCCGGGCTCGAGGCGGGATCCGTGTGTAGGCCAGGACCCGTCAAGCAAGACGCGGTCTACACCTGCAGCCCGAAGGCGATGGTTCCCAAGGGCGCCAAGCTGACGACGCCGTACTTCACGGACGACTACTGGAAGACACCGTCCAACCCGGCGATCAACATCTTCGAGGCCGGGGTGCCTTTCGGCGTGCCATTCGCGCCGACGCCGTTCCAGGCGACGTTTCACGTGAAGGCCGGCGCCGCCGACGTCACCAGGCAGGTTCCGGTGCAGTATCGCTACGTCAAGGACATCTACAACGGCGACAAACGGATGGAGCTCAACGTCGTGCCGGCGTTTTCCGTCAAGGTGACGCCGCCGCTCGCCGTCATTCCGGCGCCGGCGGCCGGCGCCGACACTCGCGCCGGACGAGAAGTCCACGTCGAAGTCACCAACGGCACGAAGGCGGCGGCGGCCGTGGTCGTGCGCCTCGAACTGCCGGCAGGGTGGAGCGCGACGCCGGCCAGCGTGCCGCTCGAGTTCGGGCACGAAGACGAGTCGTTGTCCGCCCGCTTTCAGGTGACCGCGCCGGCGGGGGTGAAAGCCGGCGCCTACAGCGTCCGGGCGGTGGCGACCTCGAGCGCGGCAGGCGGGGAGCGCTTCGCCAGCGGCTATCAGGCGATCGAATACCCACACATCCAGCGCCGTCAGATCATCAAGCCGGCCGAGACGACGCTCAAGATCGTCGACGTGAAGATCGCGCCGGGCCTCGCGGTCGGCTACATCAACGGCGTCGGCGATCAGGTGCCGCCGGCGATCGAACAGCTCGGCGCGAAGCTGACGTTCGTCGAGCAGGACGAGCTCGCCTGGGGCGACCTGTCGAAGTACGACGTCATCGTCACCGGGGTGCGTGCGTACGAGCGCCGCGCCGATCTGCGCGCCTACAATCGCCGGTTGCTCGAC
>DATASG010000012.1:0-4191 GCA_036269295.1 Vicinamibacterales bacterium
TGTGACGCGGGGCGATGTCTAAGTTTCCCGGCGCGAAGCCGCAGGAAGCGACGCCGAGCGCCGCGGAGCCCTTGAAGCGATCGGTGCCGCTTTTGGTGACGAGGTTGATCCCGACGCCGCCGGTTTGCTGCGTCACGTCGACGCCGCCGGTGTTGATCGTCATCTCCTCGAAGGTATCGAAGTCGTAGTAGTTCGGTGACGAGAGCGACGCCAGATCGGTGACGTCCACGCCGTCAAGAGACCACTTGGCGTTGAAGCCGGCGGCGCCGCGCGACACGAAGCCCGACTGCTGGCCGCCCTGGTTGCCGCCGATGTTCTCGCGGTCCATGGCGAGGCCCGCCGTCTGCTGGAGGATGACCCAGGGGTCGCGGGCGGACGGGATGCTCTGGAGCAGCTCGTTGGTGAATGTCTGCTTGGTGCCGGTGTTCTTGGTGTCGACGATCGGGCTCTCGCCGGTGACCGTGATGGTCTCCTGGACGGTGGAGATGCCCATCTGCACGCTGACCTGCGCGCTGAAACCGACGGTCACGAGGATGCCCTCGCGGACGATCGTCTTGAAGCCGGCGAGGTCGAACTTGACCGTATACGTGCCGATTTCGAGGCGCGGGAACTGATACGTGCCGGTGGCGCTGGTGACCGCCGTCTGCGGCTGCAGCAGGCTCGGGCCTGTCAGCGTGACGTTGACGCCGGGCAGGACAAGGCCCGAGTCGTCAGTGACTTTGCCGAAAATCTCGCCCGTCTGACTCTGCGCGCTCGCGAGCGCGCTCGTGGCAAAGAGCGCCACCAGTGCCAGGACGACTACCTTGAATCTCATCCGACCTCCTGAAAAAACAAAAGAACACGTGTGAATCGTCCCTGTTGCGCACACTGCGTGAGAACGCTCACTGTCCGGGACAGAACAAGTATCCACACCGCTAGGCGGGGGTGTAAAGCCTGAATGCCTCGAATTCGGTGAAGAAGTGCCCTGAATCCAACGAGTTGGATTATCGTGCGCCCGAATTCGTCATTCGGAGCATAGGCTGGCCAGAAGATCCAGGTCCAGGGCCTCGAGCGAGGCAATCGTCAGGTCCGCCACCAGCTCGTCGGCGCCATACGTATTGGTCACGGCAATTGTGCGCAGTCCTGCTGCGCGAGCCGATTCCAGACCCCAGTGCGAGTCCTCGATGGCAAAGCAATCGGAGGGGCGCAGCCGGCCCCCGCAGGCCGGCGCGAGCAGGGTGACCGCAAGCAGATACGGCTCGGGTGCCGGCTTGCTGACTGCCGTGTCTTCGGCCGCCACGATGGCCGTGAAGCACCCGCTCAGACCTTCGCGCCTCAGCAGGCGCCGGATCTCTTCGCCGCGCGCGCCCGATGCGATCGCAATTGGCATGGCCGCCGACGCGCGCCGGATCGCGTCCGCGGCGCCCGGAAGGAGCAGCGAGACGTCGCGCTCGAGCGCTTCCAGCCGCACCGCCTTGCGCGCGACGAGATTCTCGATCTCGGCGTCGCTCCAAGCGACGCCGTGGCGCCGCCCAATCGCCTCGAACGCGCCCACATCGTCGAAACCAAGGTAGTGCGCGTAGTAGTCGGGCTCGGTGAGGGTCACCCCCTGGTCCGCGAGCACGTCGCGATAGCCCCGGAAGTGCAGCGGTTCGCTATTGGCGATCACGCCGTCGAAGTCGAAAACGATTGCGCGAAGAGACATGAACGAATTCAGAATTCAGAATTCAGACTTCTGAATTCTCATGCGTTCTCCCGCCCGGATCGGAATCTTCAAGCGGTTCTCCGGCGGCGGATAGGGGCACTCGTAGGTCGGGTTGTAGTAGCAGTAAGGAATGTAGGCGCGGTTGAAGTCGATCTCGTAGATGCCGGTGGCGTTGCGCGCGAGATCCATGAACCGCCCGGCGGCATAGGTCTCCGTGCCGCTGGTCAGATCGCTGAAGGCAATGAACAGCGAGCCGGGATCTGTGCCGACCTCGTTGAAGGCGAGCAGCTTCATCGGCTGCCCTTTCAGGGTGAACTCCAGCGAGCCGACGCGCCGCATTTTCCGGTTCGCGCCGGTCGACGTCGGCATTTCCACGATCGTCTTGTCGTCGATCGGCTTCAGCACACCCGGCGTGTTGTAGGTCGGATCGATCGGAAAGTAGGCGAGTGGCAGAAACTCCGCATGATGCGCGGTCGGTATCGGGTCATCCGCCGCGGCGAAGGCGGCATCCTTGGTCGCCCGCTCCGCGGCGATCTTGCCGACGTAGTCTTTGGGTTCCGGCGGCGGAGTGCTGCTGCACGACGCGATCAGAAAGGCCGCCGCGAGCAGGGTGGGAAGGGCGGGACGGGCAGGACAGGCGGGAAGGTCAGCACGGAGCCTTCGCGCGTCTGTTGCCGCTCGTCCCGCCCTGCCTATCCAGCCCATCCTGCCTATCCAGCCCATCCTGCCCATCCAGCCCGTCCAGCCCGTCCTGCCTAGGACAGCGGGTACCCGCCTCGCTCCACGGTCGCATCGGCGAGCCGTCGCCTTGCCGCCACCGTGTTGATTGGCGTCACCTTCAACAGGCGCCGCAGCGCCGCCAGCATCGTGCGCAGCGTGTCGCCGTCGACCGTCCCTGCCAGCGCCTGGCGGGCGGATGCGTCGATGCGCATCGCCGCGTCGTTGACGAACACGCGCGCCGCGTCCGCATGCAGCGACGCGCGCGGCGCAGCGCCGGCCGCGGCGGCCTGCGCCCGCAGGACCGCGCTCTCCGCGCTGAACACGTCGATCGCGATGTCGGCCAGGTGCATCAGCACCTCCTGTTCGTCGGTGAGCTTGGCGCCGAACGTCTGCATCGCCAAGCCGAACACCATCAGCGCTGTCTTCTTGAACGCGGTGACCGCGCGCCCCTCGTCGGCCAGGACTCCCTCGACGTCGCCGGCGGACGGCATCGACGGTGGCCCGAGCAGCTCTTCCTGCAGCGCCCTGGCGGCTGGAATCAGCGCGATTTCACCCTTCGTCGCCCGCCGGATCAGCATGCCGGGAATCAGCAGCCGGTTGATCTCGTTGGTCCCCTCGAAGATGCGGTTCACGCGCGCGTCGCGGACATGGCGCTCGGCGGGGTAGTCGTGCACGTAACCGTTGCCGCCGTGGATTTGCACGTTCTCGTCGAGGACGTAGTCGAGCGCTTCGCTGCCGGCGACCTTGGCGATTGAGGCTTCGACCGCGTATTCCTCGAACGCCGCCAGCGCCGCCGATCCGTCGCTCTCGTCGTGCGGCGTGGACGCGATGCGCGCGTCGACGAGCCCGGCAGTACGGTAGAGCAGGCTCTCGATCGCGTAGGTGCGGACGACCATCTCGCCGATCTTGTGCTTGATCGCGCCGAAGGACGCAATCGGCACCCCGAACTGACGGCGGGCGGCGGCGTACTTGGCGCTCTCCGCGATCGCGCCGATCGCACCGCCGCCGCACATCGCCCCGAGCTTGAAACGGGCGAAGTTCAGCACGTTGAAGGCGACCTTGTGGCCTTTGCCGACCTCAGACAGGACGTTCTCCGCCGGCACTTTCACGTCCTGGAAGATCAGCGCCGTGGTCGACGAGCCGTGCAGGCCCATCTTGTGTTCTTCCTTGCCGCTCTTCACGCCCCAGCCGCGTTCGACCAGCAGCGCGGTGAATTGATCGCCGTCGACCTTGCAGAAGACCACGAACAGATCGGCGAAGCCGCCGTTGGTGATCCACATCTTTTCGCCGTTGAGCAGAAAGCTCCCATCCGGCTGTCGCGTCGCCTTGGTGCGGGCGCCGAGCGCGTCGGAGCCCGAGCCAGTCTCACTCAGCCCGTAGGCGCCGATCAGCTCGCCGGACAGCAGCTTCGGCAGGTACTTCTGCTTCTGCGCTTCGCTGCCGAACAGCATCAGCGGGACGATCGTCAGGTTCGCGTGGGCGCCGAAGGTCGCGCCGAATGATGCCGCCCGCGCCAGCTTTTCGCTGACCACCAGCGAGGTGACCTTGTCGAGACCGAGGCCGCCGTAGGCCTCGGGGACGTCGACCCCGAGCAGGCCGAGGCCGGCGCCGAGCTTGACGAGCTCGCGCGCGAGCGCCCAGTCCTTGGTTTCGAGCTGATCGAGCTTGGGCAGCACTTCGTTGTCGACGAACTCCTGCGTCGTCCGGCCGATCAGCCGGTGTTCCTCAGTGAGGCGCTCGGGCGTGAAGACGGAGTCGGTCTCGGACGGGTGAATCAGCCATTCGCC
>DATASG010000013.1:0-3750 GCA_036269295.1 Vicinamibacterales bacterium
TATGTCGGCGAGGGCTCGATGATCGACTCGCACGCGCTGGTCGGCTCGTGCGCGCAGGTCGGCGCCCGCGTCCACGTCAGCGCCGCGGCGCAGATCGGCGGCGTCATCGAACCGATCGGCGCGCTGCCGGTGATCATCGAAGACGAGGTGCTGCTCGGCGGGAACACCGGGATCTACGAGGGCGCGATCGTCAAGGCGCGCGCGGTCATCGCCGCCGGCACGGTGCTGACCGGATCGACGCCGGTCTACGATCTGGTCAAGGGCGAGATTATCCGGCCGACGGCGGATCGCCCGCTGGTCGTGCCGGAAGGCGCCGTCGTCGTGCCGGGCGCGCGCGCGGTGAGCTCGGGCAAGGGCGTCGAGTGGGGTCTGTCGCTTGCTACGCCGGTCATCGTCAAGTACCGGGACTCGCGCACCGACACACGCACGGAGCTCGAAGCATGGATCCGGTAGCCGTGTCACGACGATCAACGCAGAACACGCTGAGCTTGCAAAGAGAAGTGTGCTCGGCGGTTTCTGCGAGCTCTGCGTTGCACGCTGTGGGTGGAACTGCAGCGTGATCTCGGATCCGGTTGATATCGTTGGTCTCACGCGGTCTCTCGTCGACATCGATTCGACGACGGGCGGTGAGGGCCCGTGCGGGCGGTGGCTGGCGGACTATCTGCGCGGCCGGGGCTGGTCGGTGGAGGAGCAGCGCGTCGACGGCACGCGCTTCAACGTTCTGGCGCGGCACCCCGCACCCCGCCTCGCCCCTGCCGTCGTGTTCTCCACCCATTTCGACTGCGTTCCCTCGTTCTTTCCCAGCCACGTCGAAGGCGACCGGCTGTTCGGCCGCGGTGCGTGCGACGCGAAAGGGATTCTGGCCGCTCAGGTATCGGCCGCGGAGCAGCTGCGGCATGACGGAGAATCGCGCATCGGCCTCGCGTTCGTTGTCGGCGAAGAGCGTGGCAGCGACGGCGCGCGCGTGGCCAACGCGGCGGCGGCCGGATCCGGCGCGCGGTTTCTGATCAACGGCGAGCCGACTGACAATCGCCTCGGCCTCGCCACCCGCGGCATCCTCAGGCTCAAGCTGCGCGCCAGCGGCCGCGCCGCGCACTCGTCGTTCCCGGAGCTTGGCGACTCGGCGATCGACAAACTGATCGACGCGCTGGTCGAACTGCGGGCGATCGCGCTCCCCAGCGATCCGGTGCTCGGACGGACGCATTACACCGTCGGTCTGATCAGCGGCGGCCTCGCCCCGAACGTCGTGTCGCCGTCGGCGGAAGCCGAGGTCATGTTCAGGACGACGAGCGAGGCGGCGGAGGTTCGGCGCGCGATGGCGCCGCTCGAGCGGCGCGTGGCGATCGAGCACGTCCTCGAGGTGCCGCCGGTGCGTCTGAAAACCGTGCCGGGGTTCGAGGCGGCCGTCTTTCCCTACACGACTGACATTCCGTTCCTGTCGGCCTGGGGTGAGCCGCTCCTCTTCGGCCCGGGGTCGATCCACGTTGCACACACGGCCGATGAGTGGGTGTCGATCACGGAGCTGACCGCCGCCGCGGGACACTACGTGACGCTGGCCAAAGCGCTGCTACAGTAGGGGGTCGGGAGTCGATTGCAGTTCCGGTTACTCTGAGCTGTGTGAAACCTGTGCGCGCCCGTACGCAGAAACTGCAATCGACTCCCGACCCCCTGACCGATCCCCGCGTGGAATACGAACGCAGGCTCGCCGACCGGCGCGCCAGGGTCGCGGCGCTCGACCGCGTCAACTTCACCATCTCCAATGTCCGCATGACGATCGGACTGGCCGGTGCAGTCCTGTTGTGGATGGCGTTCGTGCGGGCGTCGATTTCTCCCGCGTGGCCGATCGGCGCGTGGCTCTCGTTCGCCATCTTGGCCGTGATTCACGCCAAGCGGCTGCAGCGCTTCGAGCGCGCGAACGCGGCGGCCCGCGTCTACCTTCGCGGACTCGATCGGGTCAACGACCGCTGGGCCGGAACCGGCCGCGACGGGATGAACTTCCTCGAGGGTCACCCCTATGCAAACGACCTCGATCTCTTCGGCCGGGCCTCGCTATTTGAGCTGCTGAACACCACGCGCACCGAGGCCGGCGAGACCACCCTGGCCGACTGGCTGCGCGGCCCGGCGCCGATCGCCGAGGTCCGCGCCCGCCAGGCGGCAATCGACGAGCTGCGGCCGATGCTCGATTTCAGGGAAGACGTCGCGGTGCTCGCGTCGGAGTCGCCGGTGGGTCGCACCGGTCTGCTTGCCGCGTGGGCGCGATCGCCGGGAGTGCGATTTGCACCGGCGCTGCGCCTGGCGCTGGCGGTGTGTGCGCTGATCACGCTCGCGCTCATGGTGCTGGTCTACCGAGACCTCGCGGCACCGGAATGGCTGTACGCATGGCTGTTCGCGGAAGCCGGCTTCGCCGCGATCTGGCGGCGACCGATTCACGAGGTGCTTCACGGCATCGACACGCCCGAGCGCGATCTCGGGCTGCTTGCGGGCCTGCTGGCGCGGATCGAGTCCGAGCCGTTCACCTCGCCGCGGCTCGCCGCGCTGCACCAGACGCTGCTGACCGCCGGAGTACCGCCTTCGAAGCGAATCGCGCAGCTCCGCCGGCTGGTGTCGTGGGTCGATTCGACGCACAACCTGATGTTCGCGCCGATCGCATTCATCCTGCTGCTGCGGCCGCAGCTGGCGATCGCCATCGATCGCTGGCATGCCGCGTACGGCGCCGCGGTCAATGAGTGGCTGCGAGCGGTCGGCGAGGCCGAGGCGCTGGCGGCGTTGGCGACCTTCGCCTACGAGCGGCCGGCCGATCCGTTTCCCGAGCTCGCCGACCATGGCCCGGTCTACGAAGCCGAGGGTCTCGGGCATCCGCTGATGGCGGCAACGATCGGGGTCAGGAACGATGTTCGCCTCGGCGAGGATGAACCGCGGGTGATTCTGGTGAGCGGCTCGAACATGTCCGGGAAGAGCACGCTGCTGCGGTCGGTGGGCGTCAGCGTCGTGCTCGCGCTCGCCGGCGCGCCGGTCACCGCCAGGCGGCTGCGGATCTCGGCGCTCGTTCTCGGCGCCACGCTGCACATCGAGGATTCGCTGCAGGCCGGCCACTCCCGCTTCTACGCCGAGATCCTGCGCATCCGCACGATCGCCGACGCGGCGCGCGGCCCGG
The DNA here is from genome assembly GCA_036269295.1 of Vicinamibacterales bacterium. Classification (GTDB taxonomy): domain Bacteria; phylum Acidobacteriota; class Vicinamibacteria; order Vicinamibacterales; family CAVVIG01; genus CAVQFC01. The sequence continues at coordinate 3,155 of DATASG010000013.1, forward strand.
TGCCGCTGCTTTTCCTGCTCGACGAGATCCTGCACGGCACCAACTCGCACGACCGGCGAATCGGCGCCGAAGGGATTGTGCGGGCGCTGGTCGGGCTGGGCGCGATCGGCCTGGTGACGACCCACGATCTCGCGCTCACGGAGTTGCCCGCGACGCTGAACTCAGCCGTCAACATGCACTTCGAGGACCGATTGGAGGACGGAAAGATGGTCTTTGATTACCGCATGCGTCCCGGCGTGGTCGAGCACAGCAATGCGCTCGAGCTGATGCGCGCAATTGGACTGGAGGTTTAGACCACCAACCCGCTAATCTGCGACTCGCAGGCTAACGCGACCCGCAGCAACGCGTCGGTCTGGGCCCTCCGGCCGACGAGCTGCACTGAACAAGGCAGCTTGTTTGTCGTCAGCCCGCTCGGCATTGCGATCGCCGGATGCCCGGTGATGTTGAACGGCTGAGTGAGCCTCAACATCAGGTTGCGGACCGGCTCGGTCATCGCACCGACCTGGACCGTACTCGCGCCGAGCAGCGGCGCGGGAATCGGCAGCGACGGCAGGATCAAGGCGTCGTGGTGCGCCAACGCCGCGTCCACCTCTCGT
>DATASG010000014.1:0-7848 GCA_036269295.1 Vicinamibacterales bacterium
CCGCGATCGGCTTCGTGTTCTGGCCGACGAGCCCGCGGTACATCGATCCACATCGGGCGCGAACCATCGCGGCGGTGCTGCCGCCGTTTGTCACGCCGGTCGGCGTCTTCGTCGACCAGCCGCTCGAGTACGTGAACGAGGTCGCCGGCCTGGTGCGGCTCGGCGCCGTTCAACTGCACGGCGACGAAACGCCGGAGTTTGCCGCCGGCGTCTCCGGACCGGTGATCAAGGCGGTCTCGCCCGGACGAGCGGACGAGCGGGCATGGCCGCCGCGGGTGCGGCTGCTGCTCGACGTCCACGATCCGGTCGCGCGCGGCGGCACCGGCCGCACAATCGATTGGACCGCCGCGGCGGCGATCTCGGCGCAGCGGGAGATTGTGCTGGCGGGCGGCCTGACGGCGGGCAATGTCGCCGGCGCGATCGCCCGGGTGAGGCCCTACGGTATCGACGTCTCCTCGGGCGTGGAGCGCGCGCCCGGCATCAAAGATCATGGGCGCCTGCGGGCGCTGTTCGAGGCAGTGCATGACGCTGGTCACATCACGACGCGATCCTGACGCGCGCGGCTACTTTGGCGAGTTCGGCGGGCGCTACGTCCCAGAAACGCTGGTGGAGCCGATCGAGGAGCTCGAGCGTGCCTACTTCGCCGCCCGCGACGATCCCGCGTTCCAGGCCGAGTTGAGCCGCCTGCTCACGCACTACGTGGGGCGCGCGACCCCGGTCTACGAAGCGAAGCGGCTGTCGGCGGCGGCCGGGGGCGCCAGGATCTTCCTCAAGCGGGAAGACTTGACCCACACCGGCGCCCACAAGATCAACAACGCGATCGGGCAGGCGCTGCTCGCGGCGAGGATGGGAAAACGACGCATCGTTGCCGAGACCGGAGCGGGGCAGCACGGGGTCGCGTCGGCGACGGCGTGCGCCCTGCTCGGCCTCGAGTGCCACGTCTACATGGGCGCCGAGGACATGGATCGCCAGGCGCTCAACGTCATCCGCATGCGGCTGCTCGGCGCCGAGGTGCTGCGGGTGGACGCCGGCAGCAAGACGCTGAAGGACGCGATCAACGAAGCGATGCGCGATTGGGTCACGAACGTCGTCGACACCTACTACCTGCTCGGGTCGGTGCTCGGCCCGCACCCGTACCCGCTGATGGTGCGCGAGCTCCAGTCGGTGATCGGGAAAGAGGCGCGAGCGCAGATCCTCGAGCTCGCCGGATCGCTGCCCACCGCGATTGTCGCCTGCGTCGGCGGCGGCAGCAACGCGATGGGCATCTTCGACGCCTTCGTCGCGGATCGCGGTGTGCGGCTGATCGGCGTGGAGGCGGGCGGTGAGCGGATCACCCGCGGGCGTCACGCGGCGCGGTTCGCCGGCGGCAGCGCCGGCGTGCTGCAGGGGACGCGCACGTTCGTGCTGCAGGACGAGGACGGCAATATCGAGCTGACCCATTCGATCTCGGCGGGCCTGGATTACGCGGCGGTAGGACCGGAACACGCGTTCTTGCGCGCCCTCGGCCGCTCGGAGTACGCGCACATCGGAGATGCTGAGGCGCTCGAGGCGTTTCAGACACTGGCGAGGCTCGAAGGCATTCTGCCGGCGCTCGAGTCGGCTCATGCGATCGCCTACGCGATGCGGCTGGCGAAGGAGCTCGGGCCGTCGGCGACCGTGCTCGTGAACCTTTCGGGTCGCGGTGACAAGGACGTGCAGACGGTGGAGAAGATGTTGGCAGGGCAACCAAGGATGGGGATTGGGGACTAGCAACCGTCTCGGAGACACGTTCGCGCGCCTGCGTGCCGAGAAGCGGCCGGGGCTCGTCACCTACACGACCGCCGGCGATCCGGACCTGCCGCGCTCGGCCGAGATCCTCGAGGCGCTCGACCGCGCCGGCGCGGACGTCATCGAAGTCGGCGTGCCGTTCTCGGATCCACTGGCCGACGGTCCCGTCATCCAGCGCGCGACCGAGCGGGCGATCGCGGCCGGTGGCAGCCTGCGCGCGTCGCTGGCGATGATCGCGAGGGTGCGGCCTCAGGTGAAGGCGCCGATCGTCGTCTTCAGCTACGCCAACCCGATGCTGCGTCTCGGGCTCGACGCCTTTGCGCGCCAGGCGTCCGATGCCGGAGTCGACGGCGTGCTGGCGCTCGATCTGCCGATAGAAGAGGCAGGCGGCTTCCGTGACACACTCGCCAGGGTTGGCATCGACACGATCTTTCTGCTCAGCCCGACGACGACCGATGCGCGGATCAAAGCCGCGGCGGCGCTGGGAAGCGGCTTCCTCTACGGGATTTCGCGGCTGGGGGTGACCGGCGCGCGCGCCGAGGTGGCGTCCGGAGCGGAGGCGATGGTGCGCCGGATCCGCGTCCACACGGCGATGCCGATCGCGCTCGGGTTCGGAATCTCGAGCCCGGAGCAGGTGGCCGAGGTCTGCGCCTATGCGGACGCGGCGGTGGTCGGCAGCGCGCTGGTGTCAGTCATCGCCGAGGCGAGCGCGACGCCGGATCTGATCGGCCGGGTGGAGAACTACGTGCGATGGTTGAGGGGCGCCGGCCGGCCTGAAGGCCGCCCGCTCCCGGTGTAGACATGCCCACGCTTGACGACTTGAGAAACGACATCGATCGGGTGGACGAGGTGCTCGTCCGGCTGCTGAACGAACGCGCGCGCGTCGCGTGCGAGATCGGCCGGCTCAAGAAGGAGATCGGCGCCGAGGTGTATCAGCCCGAGCGCGAGAAGCAGGTGCTGGCGCACGTGCGCGGCATCGCCGCCGAGGGGCCGCTCGGTCCGGACGCGATCGCGCGCCTGTTCGAACGGATCATCGACGAAGCGCGCAGCCTGGAGCGGCGCGTCGTGCACGAAGAGGCCGCCGGCCCGAACGGACTGCCCAATGCGGATGGCGGCCCGACGGGCCTGCCCAACACATAGCAGGGAGTGACAGAAGCCATGGTCGTGGTGATGGAAGAGCGGGCCAGCGAAGCCCAGATTGAACAAGTGGTCGCCCGCCTCGTGGAGATGGGCATGGATGTGCATCGATCGACCGGCGTCACCCGCACCGTGCTCGGCGCGGTCGGCCAGGGACATCCGGACAAGGCGCTGATCGAACTCCTCGACGGCGTGCACGAGGTGCTCCGCATCTCGGAGCCCTACAAACTCGCCAGCAAGACCTTCAAGCCAGAGGGCACGATTGTGTCGGTCGGCGAGGTGCGGATAGGCGGCGACGAAGTGATCGTGATGGCCGGCCCCTGCTCTGCCGAGAGCGAGCCGCAGGTTCGGGCGGCGGCGGCGGCGGTCAAGCGGGCGGGAGCGAAGATCTTTCGCGGCGGCGCGTTCAAGCCGCGAAGCTCGCCCTATAGCTTCCAGGGACTCGGCGAGGAAGGGCTACGGCTGCTACGCGACGCCGCCGATGCCGAGAACCTGAAGCTCATCACCGAGGTGATGGACCTGAGCCAGATTGAGGTGATCGACCGCTACACCGACATCTTCCAGCTCGGTGCGCGGAACATGCAGAACTTCACCCTGCTGCGGGAACTGGGGCATGCGCGCAAGCCGGTGCTGATCAAGCGGGGCATCTCGGCGACCATCGAGGAATGGCTGCTGTCCGCGGAGTACGTCCTGAGCGGCGGCAACAACGACGTCATCCTCTGCGAGCGCGGCATCCGGACCTTCGAGACCGCGACGCGGAACACCTTCGACATCTCGGCCATCCCGGTGGTCAAGAAGCTGAGCCACCTGCCGATCGTCGCCGACCCGAGCCACGGGGCGGGGCGCCGCGACATGGTGACCCCGATGGCGCGCGCCGCGGTGGCCGCCGGCGCCGACGGTTTGATCATCGAGGTCCACTGCGATCCGGACCACGCGCTCAGCGACGGCGCCCAGTCCATGTTCCCGGCGCAGTTCGACCGCCTGATGGCGGAGCTGAGGATCATTGCGCCGGCCATCGGCCGCAGCATCTGCCTCGAACCAGTGAGGCGTGGCGGGTGGGGCTCCTGATTCATGAGAAGGCAAATTGCAAAGTGCAGAATGCAAATTGAAAGGCCGCATCCTGGCGCCCATACCCAGCTGAACCTGCCCTCAGCATTCAGCAATCAGCAATGAGAGAGCTTCCCGTCATCCAAGCAGGGCGCCTTCTCCCTGCGTCAGGGGCGCCTTCTGTTTTCGACAAGATCGGGATCGTCGGCCTGGGCCTCATTGGCGGATCGATCGCGCTGGCGGCGCGACAGCTCTGGCCGCAGGCGCTGGTCATCGGTGTCGACAACAAGGACGTGCTCGAGACGGCGATGCGGCTGCACGCAATCGACGTCGCCGCCGACGACCTCATCGTGCTTGCCGAAGCCGACATCGTCATCCTCTCGGCGCCGGTCAAGGTCAACATCTCGCTGCTGGCAGAGTTGGACGAGAACGTCCGGCGGCCGGCGGTGGTCACCGACACCGGCAGCACCAAGCGGGCGATCGTGGACGCGTCGGCGTCGCTGCCGGCCCGTTTCACGTTCGTCGGCGGTCATCCGCTCGCCGGCGCGGCGCAAGGCGGCCTTGAGCACGCACGGCCCGATCTGTTCAGCGGGCGGCCGTGGCTGCTGACCCCATCGGCACGGCCTGATGCGCCCGGCGTCGATGCTCATGGCGAAGGGATCGACAAGCTCACCGCGTTCGTGCAGGCGCTGGGCGCGGTGCCGCGCCTGATCAGCGTCCAGGCGCACGATCGTCTGCTGGCGTTCCTGAGCCATCTGCCGCAGCTGACCGCGAGCGCCCTGATGGCCGTGGTTGGCGACGCCGTAGGCAAGGATGGACTGGATCTCGCAGGGCGGGGGCTCGCCGATACCACGCGCCTGGCGTCGAGCCCAGCCGACATCTGGCGTGACATCGTAGCCACCAACGCCGACGAGATCGGCCCCGCACTCGACGCCCTGATCGCGCTGCTTCGGGAACTGCGGCGCGATCTGCCTGACGGCGACAGGCTCGCCGAGGTGTTCACTGACGCGGCGCGGTGGAGGGCTGGAATTAAGAAGTAAGAATTTGGAATTTGGAATTCGTGTCGAATTCCGAATTCCAGATTCCTAATTCTAAATTCCAGCAGCGGGCATCAGCGTCACCACCGTGGAGCGCTCGGCCGGGAAGTATTGCTTGAACACATCCTGCAGCACCTGCGGCGTCACCGCCTCGATGCGCTTGACGCGCGTGAGGATCTCGCCCGGGTCGCGGTTGTAGGTCTTGATCGTCTGCATCCGGCCGAGCCAGTAGTCGTTCTGGCGCAGCGCGGTCTCGTAGCCGCGGCGCGCCGTCTCCTTGGCGCGGTCGGTCAGGTCCTTGGTCGGCCCTTCCTGCTGCAGCCGCTTGATTTCCTGCATTACCCGCGCGGTCATCGACGGCAGGTTCTCCGGCGCGGCCTGGAACCGGACCTCGATGTGGCCGGTGCCGCGCTGCGGCAGCGCCTGCGACAGCCCGACGTTGACGTTGTAGGTCTGGCCGAGGTCTTCGCGCAGGATGTCGCGCAGGACGATGTCGAGCACGGTGGTCGCGGCGATGATCTTCTCCTGCTCCTGCGGGTCGATCGACGGGTCGGCGAAGAAGCTGATCACCGTCTGCGCCCGAGGCTCGCGTCCGGCTTCGACCTTCTCCTTCAGGGCCGTATCGGGGAAGTGGATTGCCACGTCTTTGAACGCCGACGACGGCCTGCCGGTGGAAGGGAGGGCGCCGACGTACTGCGCCAGCAGTGGTATGGCCTCATCCACCTTGAACGCGCCGACCATAAAGAACGAGAAGTCCGCGGCGTTGGCGAAGCGATCCTTGTAAAACGCGACCATCTTCTCGCGGCTGAGCGATTCGACCCGCTCCGGCGTCAGCGGCTGCGAGGTGTAGTGGCCTGACGTGTTCACCTGCTGCAGCTTGTCGCCGAAGACCTGCGCCGGCGCGCGGCCGCGATTCGCCACCGCCGCCGCGAGCTGTTTCTTCAGCAGCGCGAACGAATCCTCGTCCCCGCCCGGCGCGGTGAACTCCTGGTAGAGCAGCTGCAGAGCGGTCTCGAGCTGCGCCGGTGCCGCGCTGCCCGACACACCCTGCGAGGACAGGCCGATGTAAGGACGCGCCGATACGATCTTGCCGGTCAGCACTTTCTGGAGGTCGAGCGCCTTCAGCCCTCCGGCTCCGGCCAGGCTCACGAGGGCGGTCGCGAGCGACGCCTCCGCATAATCGGCGGGGGGCGCCAGCGAGGTTCCCCCCTGGGCGTTCAGCGAGAACAGCACCTGGTCGTTCTTGAAGTCGGTCGGCTTGAGCCACGCTTCGACGCCGTTCGCGAAGCGGACGACGGTGATCCCGAGATCGTCGATCGAGCTGCGTGAGGCAACGGTGCCGGCCGCCGGGGCGTGTTCCATCAGCGCCCGCGTCGCGGTGGTGTCCTTCCACGGCTCCACGCGGACCCTGGTCGCCGCCGTGATCGCCGCTTGAAGCTCAGCCTCGGTGGGGATCTTGATGCCGGGCTTCTGCGGCGAGGTCGCGAGAATGACGCGGCTGTCGTCGCTCAGCAGCGACCGCGCCATCGTCGACGCGTCGGCCTCGGTGATGGTCGGCAGCAGCTGCTTGACCAGCTCGAACTCGTAGCCGATACCAGGACTCGGCTCGTCGTTGAGGAAGTAGCTGACGTACTCCTGCGCGAACGAGCCACTCTCGGTCTTGTCGCGGTCGGTGTAGGCGTGCTCGTAGAACGCCGCCGTCCACTGTTTGGCGCGATCGAGCTCGGTGGCGCTGAAGCCGAACTCGCGCACGCGGACCGCCTCGACGGCGAGTGCGCCGAGGCCCTCCTCGAGCTTGCCGTCCTGCACCCGCGCCGCCATCGTGAAGGTCGCGACGTCCTTGCTGAGGCCGCCGTTACCGACGCCGCCGCCAAGGAACTTGGCATCGGGTTTCTCCGCCAGCTCGCTGAAGCGCTCGTCCATCATGTGGTCGATGGTGCGCGCGATCAGGTCGCGGCGATAGTCGGCCACCTTGGATTCGCCCTCGCGCTGACGCTTGCGGAGAATCTGCACGTTCGACTGCGTAACCTCCGGGTCGGCGACGACGCTGACCAGCGGCTGCTGGTGGAGCGGCACCTTGCGATCGGGGATCGGCGCCGCCGCGGCGCGGGCGGTCAGCGGCGAGAACAGCGTCTTGATGGTCTGCTCGATCTTCTGCTGATCCACGTCGCCGACCACGATCACCGCCTGCCGTTCGGGGCGGTACCAGGTGTCGTAAAACGCGCGCAGGCGCGCCACCGGCGCGTTGCGGATGATCTCCGGCTTGCCAATCGGCAGCCGCTCGGCATAGCGCGAGTCATGAAACAGCACCGGGATCTGCTTGTCGCGGATCCGCGATCCGGCGCCCAAGCCACCGCGCCACTCTTCCACGACCACGCCGCGCTCCTTGTCGACCTCTTCCTGCGACAGCGTCAGCCCTCCGGCGAAATCGGAGAGTGCGGTCAGCCCTTTCTCGACGAGCTCCGGTTTGTCGCTCGGCAGGTCGAGCATGTAGACGGTCTCGTCGAAGCTGGTGTACGCGTTGACGTGCGGGCCGAGCCGCGCCCCGGCCGACTCGAAGTAGGCGACCAGCTCGCCGGGCTTGAAATGGGCGCTGCCGTTGAACGCCATGTGCTCGACCAGATGCGCGAGCCCGAGCTGATCGTCCGCCTCGAACAGCGATCCGGCCTTGACCGCGAGCCGGAGCGACACGCGCTGGGCCGGCCGCGTATTCCTGCGGACGAAGTAGGTGAGCCCGTTCGGCAGCTTCGCCGTGCGCACGGCAGGGTCGAATGGAATCGTGTCCTGAAGATTGACGGTCTGCGCGACCGCCGCGGCCGACGCGGCTGCCAGTGCGAGAACGGATGCCGCGAGCGTTCGC
>DATASG010000015.1:0-3395 GCA_036269295.1 Vicinamibacterales bacterium
GGCGTCGTATATTACGGGGCACGTTCTCGCCGTCAACGGCGGGATGTACATGTAGGAGGATTGAATGGCAGTTGCTGACAAAGTGAAGAGCATCATCGTCGAACAGCTGGGCGTCGACGAAGAAGAAGTGACCCCGGACGCGTCGTTCGTCGACGATCTCGGCGCCGACTCACTCGACACGGTCGAGCTGGTGATGGCGTTCGAAGAAGAGTTCGGCATCGAGATTCCGGACGAGGATGCCGAGAAGATCACCCGTGTGAAGGAAGCGGTCGAATATATCGAGTCGCACGCCAAATCCAAGAAGTAGAGGCCGATGACCAATAGACGGCGAGTGGTCGTCACGGGCATCGGGCTCGTGTCGTCGCTCGGGATTGGAACCGAGGCGAACTGGGCGGGGATCAAGGCTGGCCAGAACGGCATCGGCGCGATAACCAAGTTCGACACCACTCACTTCGCGACGCGGATTGCGGGCGAGGTGAAAAACTTCGACCCGCTGGCGTACCTCGAGAAAAAAGATGTCAAGAAGATGGACATCTTCATCCAGTACGCGATCGCCGCGTCACAGCACGCGATGGACGATTCCGGCCTGACCATCACGCCGGAGCTGTCCAGACGGGTCGGCGTCTTCATCGCCTCGGGCATCGGCGGGTTCACCACCATCGAGCGCGAGCACAAGGCCCTGCTCGAGGGCGGCCCGCGCAAGATTTCGCCCTTCTTCATCCCGTCCGCCATCATCAATCTGGCCGCGGGCCAGGTGTCGATCCGGTTCGGCGCCAGGGGACCGAACTCCGCGACCTGCACCGCCTGCTCGGCCTCGGCGCACGCGATCGGCGACGCGTTCGAGATCATCAAACGCGGCGCCGCCGAGGTGATGATCGCCGGCGGATCGGAGGCGGCGATCACGCCGATGGGGATTGGCGGGTTCGGGGCGCTGCGGGCGCTGTCGACGCGCAACGACGAGCCGGAGAAGGCGAGCCGTCCCTTCGATCGCGATCGCGACGGCTTCATCGTCGGCGAAGGCGCGGGGGTCCTGATCCTCGAGGAATACGAGTTCGCCAGGGCGCGCGGGGCGCGGATCTACGCCGAGCTGGTCGGCTACGGCATGTCGGCCGACGCGTACCACATCACCGCGCCGTCGGAAGACGGCGATGGCGCGTTTCTGGTCATGACCGAGGCGATCGAAACCGCCGGGGTCACCACCGCCGACGTCGACTACATCAACGCGCACGGGACCTCGACGCCGCAGGGTGACGCTCTCGAGACGCTCGCCATCAACCGCTGCTTCGGCGAGCATGCGAAGGAGATTGCGGTCTCGTCCACCAAGTCTATGACCGGGCACCTGCTCGGCGCGGCGGGAGGGCTGGAAGCGGGGATCACGGTGCTGGCGGTGTATCACCAGATCGCGCCGCCGACGGTCAACCTGGATCATCCGGACGACAACTGCAACCTCGACTACGTGCCGCATCACAGCCGGCCGCTGGCGATCACCTACGCCCTGTCGAACTCGTTCGGCTTCGGCGGCACCAACGCCGCGCTGCTGTTCAAGCGCTTCGAAGCGTGACTCCTGACGCCATGAAAATCGACACACCATGAAAATAGCGGTCTGCATCAAACAGGTGCCCACGCGCGAATGGCAGCCGCGTCTGAACGAGGACAGGACGTGGATCCGCGATCAGGATGCCAGCTTCGAGATGAACGAGCCCGACGCCTACGCGCTCGAAGAAGCGCTGCGGCTGAAGGAGAAGCACGGCGGGGAAGTGGTGGTCTGCTCCGCCGGGCCGGCGCGCGTGGCGCAGGTGATCCGCGAGGCGCTGGCGCGCGGCGCCGACCGCGCCATTCACGTGGAGGACGATGGTCTGGCGAGCGCGGACGCGTTCGTGACCTCGGGCGCGCTGGCGGCGGCGATGCAGGACGAGCAGTTCGATCTCACGCTCACCGGACTGCAGTCTGACGATCAAGGGTTCGCCCAGGTCGGCGTCATCCTGGCGGAAAAACTCGGCCAGCCGCACGCGACGATCATCATGGAAGTGCAGGCCGAGGGCAGCACGCTGCGGGTGAAGCGCGAGCTCGAGGGCGGCTGGTTCCAATGGGTGGCGATGCCGCTGCCGGCGGTGTTGACGATCCAGAGCGGCATCAACCAGCTCCGCTACGCGACGCTCAAGGGGATCATGGCGGCGAAGAAGAAAGAGATTCGCAAGGCGGGCGTGCCGGCCGGCCTGAGCGGGAAACAGAAGATCGCCAGCCTCTACGTTCCTGAAAAGGGCAAGAAGACGCAGCTGATCTCCGGGTCGCCCGCCGAAGCGGCGCGGGAGCTGGTGCGTGTGCTGCGTGAAGAAGCGCGGGTGATCGCATGATCCTGGTCGTCGCCGAGCAACGCGAGGGCAAGCTCAATCGCACAACCTGGGAGTCGATCGTCGCGGCGCAGCACCTGGCCGGTATGGGCGGTGGCGACGGCTCGATCGCGGTCCTGGTGCCCGGCGCGAAGGTTGCCGGGGTCGCCGCTGAGCTGGCCGCCGCGCAGGTGACGGAGGTCGTTACGGTCGAACATGCGGCGCTCGAGCCGTACACGCCCGACGGATTCACCGCCGCGCTGCAGGACGCCATCACCCAGCTGGCGCCGTCGCACGTGCTCCTGCCGCACACCTATCAGACGCGCGATTTCGCGCCCAAACTCGCGGCGCGCCTCGACCGCGCGCTGCTCACCGATGTCACGGGCATCAAGACCGGCGGCGTTTCGGCAGGCTCAGGGCAAGGACCGGCCTTCGTGCGGCCGATGTTCCAGGGCAAGCTGACCGCCGACGTCGTGCCGCAGGGGCCGGCGCCGCACTTCATCACCTTCCAGATTGGCGCCTACCGCGTCGATCAGGCGGTCAAAGGCACGTCGCCGGCGCCGGTGCGCGCCCTCAGCGTCACCGTCGACGCGTCGGCGATTCGCGAGAGGCCCGAGGCACCGTTCCAGCAGGCGAAGCAGGCGGTCGATCTGTCGCAGGCGGAGCGGATCGTCTCGGTCGGCCGCGGCATCAAGGAGCAGGCGAACATCGCGCTGGCGCAGAAGCTCGCCGAGGCGCTCCACGCCGAGATCGCCGCGTCGCGACCGATCTGCGACGCCGGCTGGCTGCCGATGGAGCGCCAGGTCGGTAGCTCGGGCCAGACGGTGGCGCCGAAGCTGTATCTCGCGCTCGGTATCTCCGGCGCGATCCAGCACCTCGTGGGCATGAAAGGCTCCAGCACCGTGGTCGCCATCAACAAGGATGCCGAGGCGCCGATCTTCGAGATCGCCGACTACGGGATCGTCGGCGACCTGTTCGAGATCGTGCCTGCCATCATCGAAGCACTGAAAGCCTGACAAGGACACAGAGGGTGACAAAGGCTATGTCCTGATCATGTCTACCCTG
>DATASG010000016.1:0-9463 GCA_036269295.1 Vicinamibacterales bacterium
GAGGCCAGGCCCTGGATGGTCGAGGCCGCACCGATGGCCGGAGCCGCACCGATGGTCGAGGCCGCGTCGAGGGCCGGAGCCGCACCGATCGCCCCGCCCGACGAGCGTCTGGCGCCGATCGAAGAGAGCGCACCGATCGACGAGCGCGCGCCGATCGACGAGAGCGCGGCGATTGAAGAGAGTGCGCCGACGGAGCCGCTGGCCGCGGTCGCGGCGGCTGTCGCCCCGGTTGCACCGCCCGTGTCCGCGTCGCCGGCGCTCGAGCTCCCACTACCGAATCCGCCACCGCTTCCGACGCTGCCTGATGCTTTCGCCGCGCTACTCGCCGCCGAGCACAGCGAAACGCTGTCACCTGAGGCCAGCCTCTGGCCGGCCGCCGCAACGCTGCAGGCGCCGCCGCCAGCCGCGATCAGCGAGGAGCTCATCGAAGACGTGACCCGCCGCGTTCTCGACCGCCTCTCGGACACCGTCGTCCGCGACGCCGTCGCCGGCATCGCGTCGACGATCGCTGAACGGCTGGTTCGCGAAGAGATCGAGCGCATCAAGGCTTCCCTCAAGTAGTTGGTGAACTGGCCAACTCGCCAACTCATCAAATTCTGTATACGATCGTGGGATGCCATCGTCGCCGCGCCTGACGCAGCTCGATCCCGCGCGTCTTCAGTTCCCGGACAAGCCGGCCCTCGAGGGGCTGGAAGCCAAATGGATTTCGCGGTGGGAGGAGTCCGGTGTCTACCGCTTCGCGCGCCCCGCCTCCCGGGAGGATGTGTTCTCGATCGACACCCCGCCGCCGACCGTCAGCGGATCGCTGCACGTCGGCCACGTCTTCTCGTTCACCCACACCGACCTCATCGCCCGGTACCAGCGGATGCGCGGCAAGGCCGTGTTCTATCCGATGGGGTGGGACGACAACGGGCTGCCGACCGAGCGGCGGGTGCAGAACTACTACGGCGTACGCTGCGATCCGTCGTTGCCCTACGTGCCGAACTTCCAGCCGCCGGCGCAGCCGCCGAAGCCGCCGCTGTCGGTATCGCGGCCGAACTTCATCGAGCTGTGCGAGCGCCTGACGCTGGAAGACGAAAAGATCTTCGAGCAGCTGTGGAGAACGCTCGGGCTGTCGGTCGACTGGTCGATGACCTACGCAACCATTGGCAAGCGGGCGCAGCGGGTCTCGCAGCTCGTGTTCCTCCACCACTTGAAGCGGGGCCTCGCTTATCAGGTGGAAGCGCCGACGCTCTGGGACATCGACTTCAAGACCGCAGTCGCGCAGGCCGAGCTCGAAGACCGCGAGATGCCGGGCGCGTATCACCGCATCAAGTTCAGGCTCGGCCCCGATCGATTCATCGAGATCGACACCACCCGCCCGGAGCTGATCCCTGCGTGCGTGGCGCTCGTCGCCCATCCTGACGATGCGCGGTATCAGCCGCTGTTCGGGCAGGAGGTCGAGACGCCGCTCTTCGGCGTGAAGGTGCCGGTGCGGGCGCACACCCTGGCTGATCCCGCCAAGGGCAGCGGCATCGCGATGATCTGCACCTTCGGCGACATCACCGACGTCACCTGGTGGCGCGAGCTGAGCCTGCCGGTCCGCGCCGTCATCCAGACGGACGGGACGCTGCGCCACGTGTCATGGAACACCCCCGGGTTGGAGTCCACGGATCCTGATCGCGCCCAGCGCTGCTACGGCGAGCTCCAGGGGCTGTCGGCGGCCAAGGCACGCGTCAAGATCGTCGAGCAGCTTCGCGACAGCGGCGACCTGGTCGGTGAGCCGCGGCCGATCACCCACGCCGTCAAGTTCTACGAGAAGGGCGATCGGCCCCTCGAGATCGTCACCAGCCGCCAGTGGTTCATCAAGACGATCGAATTCCGCGAGGCGCTGATCGCGCGCGGCAAAGAGCTGAGGTGGCACCCGGAATACATGGAGACGCGCTTCGAGAACTGGGCGAACGGCCTGAACGGCGACTGGTGCGTCAGCCGTCAGCGGTTCTTCGGCGTGCCGTTCCCGGTGTGGTATCCGCTCGACGCGCAGGGGCGCCCCGAGTACGACAAGGCGATCCCGGCGCGCGAGGACCAGCTGCCGGTCGATCCCTCGACCGACGTGCCGGGCGGCTACCGCGAGGAGCAGCGGGGCGTGCCGGGCGGTTTCGCCGGCGATCCCGACGTCATGGATACGTGGGCGACCTCGTCGGTGTCGCCGCAGATCGTCTGCGGCTGGCCCGACGACCGGGAGCTGTTCCGGATCACCTTCCCGATGGACCTGCGTCCTCAGGCGCACGACATCATCCGCACCTGGCTGTTCGACTCGGTGCTGCGGGCGCACCTGGAACACGATTCGCTTCCCTGGACGCACGCCGCGATCTCCGGCTGGGTGCTCGACCCCGATCGCAAGAAGATGTCGAAGTCCAAGGGCAACGTGGTCACGCCGCTGGCGCTGCTCGAGGAGCATGGCTCGGACGGTGCGCGCTACTGGGCCGCGAGCGGTCGTCCCGGGACCGACACCGCCTTCGATCCCGGCCAGATGAAGGTTGGCCGGCGCCTGGCGATCAAGATCCTCAACGCCTCGAAGTTCGCGCTGATGAACAGCGCGCCGGTCAGGCCAGGCCTGCAGGCGGCGGCGGACATCACCGCGGCGGTCGATCGTGCGATGGTGCGGAACCTCGCGGCGCTGGTCGACGAGGCGACGAACGCGTTCGAAGGCTACGACTACGCCCGCGTGCTGCAGCGCACCGAAACATTCTTCTGGGGCTTCTGCGACGACTATCTCGAGCTGGTGAAGGGACGCCGCTACGGCGAGCAGGGCATTGAGGGTGCGTCCTCGGCGAACGCGACGCTGACCGCCGCCCTGTCGGTGATGCTGCGGCTGTTCGCGCCGTTCCTGCCGTTTGTCACCGAAGAGGTGTGGTCGTGGTGGCGCGAAGGCTCGATTCACAAGGCGGCGTGGCCAACCGCCGGGGAGCTCACCTCGCTGCTGGCCGACAACAGCGACGGCACCTCTCAGTCGGACCAGGCGGTCTACGAGCTCGCACAACGGGTGATGTTCGCGGTGCGCAAGGATCGTTCGGAAAAGAAGCAGCCGCTGAAGATTCCGATCACGAAGGTCACCGTCCGAGAGCTTCAGCCGGTTCTCCCATCGTTCCGGCTCGTCGAGGCCGACCTCAAGAGCGCGCTTCGCGTGAATCAGTTCGATGTCGCCGAGGGACAACCGGAGGTCGTGGTCGACGGCTATGAAGCCGATCGTGAAGGTTAAGCGCCGTGTTGACGCAGCCGTGCAACCGCTAGCCGTCGAGCTCTATCGCGACATCGTCCGTCGCGCGCTCGAGGAAGACGTGGGCGACGGCGATATCACCACCGATGCGACCGTCGCGCCGGATCTGATGGCGCGCGGCGTGTTCCTGTTGAAGGCCGACTGCGTGGTGGCCGGCCTCGATGTCGCCCTCGAGACGTTCCGGCAGGTAGACCCGGCGGTGCGCTGGGTCGCGCACAAAGGCGACGGCGATGCCTGCCTTGTCGGCGACGAGGCCGCTGAGGTCACCGGCACCGCACGCGCGTTGCTGGTCGGGGAGCGCACGGCCCTCAACTTTCTGCAGCGGCTCTCCGGCATTGCCACCCGGGCGCGCAAGTTCGTCGACGCGGCCGGCGGCCGCATCACCATCCTCGACACGCGCAAGACCACGCCGACGCTGAGGGGGCTGGAGAAGTACGCCGTCCGCGCCGGCGGCGCGTCGAATCACCGTGCCGGTTTGTTCGACGCCATCCTGATCAAGGACAACCACGTTCGTCTCGCCGGCGGCGTCCGGGCGGCGATCGCGCGCGCGCGCGCACGGTGTCCCGGCCTCCCGGTCGAAATCGAGGCCGAGACGCTGGCGCAGGTCGAGGAGGCGCTCGCGGCCGGCGCCGACATCATTCTCGTCGACAACATGTCGACCGAGCGGATTCGCGACGCGGTTGCCCTGGCGCGGCACCGTGCGAAGATCGAGATCTCGGGCGGTGTCACGCTCGAACGGATCCCCGAGCTCGCCGCCACCGGCGCCGACTTCGTCTCGGTCGGCGCGCTCACACACTCCGCGCCGGCTGTCGACATCAGCTTTGAAATCGAACCCGCCTGACGCTCTCGCGGATGCGATCGCGCGCGCCAGGCCGCGTCTCGGCCGCGTGGCGTCGACGGTGCTGTTCTTCGAGACGATCGGGTCGACCAACGACGAGGCGGCAAAGCAGTCGGCAGCCGGCGGTCGGTCGGCCGAGGGTCTGGTCGTCGTCGCGGATGAACAGACCGCGGGCCGGGGACGTCGTGGTCACGCGTGGTTCTCGCCGGCGGGCTCTGGGCTCTATGTCTCGGTGGTGCTCGCGCCGGCGACCGCGACGACCGATCCGGGGCGCGCGACGACGCTGCTGACGCTGGCGGCCGGCGTCGCGCTCGCGGAAGGCATCGAGCAGGCGGCTGGCCTTCGTATCGACTTGAAGTGGCCGAACGATCTTCTGGTGTGCCGCCGGAAGCTCGGCGGCATCCTCGCCGAGTCCTCCGGCTCCGGCGATCGGTCCGACACTGTCGTGGTCGGCTACGGCATCAACGTCCGGCCGACGGCGTTTCCGCCGGAGCTGCGCGATCGCGCGACGTCGCTGGAATCGGAGCTCGGACGCGCGATCGATCGTCACCACGTGCTCGCCGAAACGCTCGCCGCGCTTTCACGGCGCTACGAGGATCTTCTCGCCGGCCGGTTCGATGCTATTCTCGACGCCTGGCGCGATCGCGCGCCGGGCGCGTCCGGCGCGCGCGTCACATGGACGAGCAAGGCGGGCGAGTCCTCTGGGGTGACCGCCGGGATCGACGATCTCGGGGCGCTGCTGGTGCGGGTGGCGGATCGGGTAGAGCGGATTGTCTCGGGGGAAGTGGCTTGGATATAGAAGGACACAGAGGGTTACAAAGGACACAGAGGCTGGACAAAGAGGCTACCAAGAGAAGCTGCATAGGTCTTCTCCCTTTGTGTCCTTTGTTTCCCTCTGTGTCCTTGTCCCAAAGCGATCTGTATGCTCCTAGCGATCGACGTCGGCAACACCAACATCGTGCTCGGCGTCTTTGACGGGACGACGCTGGTCCAGAGCTGGCGCCTGCAGACGTTGCGCGAGCGGACGTCCGACGAGCTCGGCCTGCTGGTCGACGGACTCTTCGCGCACAGCCGGATCGAACGCGTGCAGGTTCGCGGCGTGATCCTCGGCTCGGTGGTGCCGCCGCTGACCGGCACCATCCAGGCCATGGTCCAGCGCTATTTCGGCCTGACCGCGATGGTCGTCGAGCCGGGCGTCAACACCGCCATGCCGATCCTGTACGAAAACCCGTCGGAGGTCGGCGCCGATCGCATCGTCAACGCGATCGCCGCGTACGAGAAGTTCGGTAAAGGGCTCGGCCGGCCGCTGATCGTCCTGGACTTCGGCACCGCGACGACGCTCGACGCGATCACCGCGAAGGGTGAATACCTCGGCGGCGCGATCTGTCCGGGCGTCAGCATTTCCGCCGACGCGCTGTTCCAGCGGGCGGCGCGCCTGCCGCGCATCGACGTGCGCAAGCCCTCGCGCGTGGTGGGGCGGACGACGGTCGGGGCGATGGAGTCGGGGCTGTTCTGGGGTTACGTCGGGATGGTCGAGGGGCTGGTGCGGCGGATGAGCGACGAGCTGGGCGGCAACGCGGTCTGCATCGCGACCGGCGGCCTGGCCGACGTCATCGCGCCGGAGACGGCGCTCATCCAGCACGTCGACGCCGATCTGACGCTCCACGGTTTGAGAATCGTGTGGGAACGCAACCAGTAGACGAGTACTGCCGCGAGATCGAAACCTACCTGTGTCAGAAGAACGACGGCCATCTGATCCGGGTGGTCGGTCCGTCGTTCGGCGTCGTCTCGGGCTGGGCTGAGCAGGGCGTGCCGCTGAAGATCGCGTTCGCCGGCATCGATCGGTATTTCGAGCGCTACTACCGCAAGGGGCCGCGCCGCCGCCCGGTCAAGATCGATTTCTGCGACGCCGACGTCCTGGACGTGTTCGACGAATGGAGGCGCGCCACCGGCGTGGCATCAGGCTCCGCGTCACCAGCGGCAGTCGGCAATCGGCAACCTGCAGTCAGCAATCGAAGTGCGTCCCTTCCGCGGCACCTCGAGCGGGTCCTGTTGCGCCTGACCCAGGCGCGAGTGGACGGGTCGCTTGGCGACGAATTCGACGCGCTGATCGATCGGGCCGCGGCCGAGCTCGACGCGGCCCGGGTCAAGGCCGGCGGCCTGCGCGGAGAGGCCCGACAGGCGCTGCTCGATCGGCTCGCGGTCCTCGACGCTGAAATCGTGCAGCAGGCGCGCGCGGCGCTCGACGAGGGCGCGCGGCTGGCGCTGGCGCGTGAGGCGGAGGGCGAGCTGGCGGGGTTCAAGAGCGGCATGACCGCCGAGGCGTTCGCGCGCGCGCGCGAGGCGGCGATCGATCGCCTCGTGCGCGAGCGCGCCAAGTTACCGACGATCGCGTTGGTGTGAGCCGATGCTGAAATCGGGCGACGTCATCCCGGTCGCGATCGAGAAGCCGGCCGCCGGCGGCCCGATGATCGCGCGCTACGACGGACGCGTGGTGCTCGTCTCCGGCGCGATTCCGGGCGAGCGGGTCCAGGCGCGGATCCTGAAGGTGACGAAAGGCGTCGCCCACGCCGCCGCGGTCACGATCGACGAGCCCTCGCCGGATCGCCGCGCCACGGCCGGCGATCCGCTCTGCGGCGGCTGCCTGTACGCCCACATCGCCTATCCGCGGCAGCTCGAGATCAAGAGCCAGGTGATCGCCGACGCGTTCAAACGCATCGGGAGGATCGAGCTGGCCGCGCCGGTGGCGGTGGCGGGATCGCCTGAGGACGGCTACCGCATGCGCGCGCGGCTGCACGTGCGCGGCTCGCGCGCCGGCTTTTTCCGTGAGGGGACGCACGATCTGTGCGATCCGCGCGCCAGCCGTCAACTGCTCCCGGCGACGCTCGACGCGATCGAGCGGCTGATGGCCGCGATCCGCTCGATTGGTCCGGATGCGGTGCGCGAGATCGAGTTGTCGGAAAACGTCGATGGCAGCGAGCGCGTGGTCCATCTGGAAACGGCCGAGCCGATCGACCCGCGCCTGATGGACAAGCTGGTATCGGTGGAAGGGCTGACGCCCGGGCCGTACGTGACCGACACGATCGCGATCGGCGACGTGTCACTGCGGCTGCGGCGCCACGTGCTCGCGTTCTTTCAGGGCAACCGCTACCTGTTGAGCGACCTCGTGAGGCACGTGACCGATCGGGTGCCGGTTGGCGCCCCGTTGCTGGATCTGTACGCGGGCGTCGGCCTGTTCTCGGTTGCGGCCGCGGTGCGGCGCGGCGCGATCACGGTGGCGATCGAAGGCGACAAGACGGCGTTCGACGATCTCTGCGCGAATACCACGGCCGCGGCGGCGAACCTGACGGCGATCCGTGCGTCCGTCGAAAGCTTCGGCGCCAGCGCTGCCAAACCGAAACCTTCATGGACGACCCTGAGGCAGGCGGCAGCCGCGAGTGGAGCGCCGCCGCTCGAGGCCGTCATCGTCGATCCGCCGCGGACGGGGATGTCGCCGGAGGCGCTCGGCGGCGTGCTGAACATGAAGGCTCCGCGGCTCATTTACGTGTCGTGCGACGTCGCCACGCTGGCGCGCGACGCGCGCAAGATCGTCGACGCCGGCTATGCGATCGAGCGCGCGGACGCGTTCGATCTCTTTCCGAACTCGCCGCACGTGGAGACGGTGGTGGTGTTTGCGAAATCGTAGTGGGCCTAAATGCTAATTGCAAAATGCAAAGTGCTGAATAAAATCAGCAATCAGCATTTTGCATTTTGCACTCAGCTAGGTGCCGCGAGGTCTCGCCGCGGGAACACGACAAGAGCCCAGGCCGTCGCCGCGACGATGACCGCTGCCAGCACCGCCTGGTCGAACGGTGAGCCGGCGCCAACCAGGATCGCCTTCGGCTTCAGGTAGTGAAAGAGCGAGTAGGGCTGGAGCGTCTCGGCGGCGGGCCAAAGAGAGCCGAGGACGTCGAAGAAATACATCACCACCACACAGCCGATCGTCACTCCGAGCGCCGGCGGGAGCCGATCGAACGACGCCGACGCCGCGAGCCCGACCGCCACGAACGAGCCGAACAGGAGGACCGCGTTCAGCCAGAGGAGTGGCAGATTGCGGACGGCGAGCTCCCCGATCACGCCCGCAAACAGGGATCCGGCGACCCCACCAGCGAGCAGCGACGCGACGGTGACCGCGACGAACCCGAATGCCGCGGCCAGGAGCGTCAGGTAGAGCGCCCGCCGCGAGATCGGTCTGGCGAGCGCGACCTCGAGCGTGCCCCTCTGCCGCTCGCCGGCGACGGCGCCGGCGGAAAACCCGACCGAGAACACCGAGATCAGGATGATGGCGATCGGGTGGATGAAGCTGAGCGCGAGCGAGCCGGACAGGCTGAAGATGTCGCCGCCGCCGAAGCGGGCGAACTGTTCCGGGAACATGCCGCTGTCCATGACGGCGCGGAACTGAGACCCGAACCTGGCGTAGATGATCGGCAGCAGGAACCCCCAGACGGCGAGCGCGGTGGACACGATTGCCAGCTTGACCCGTTGGAAGCGCCAGGTCTGACGAAAGAGTGCGCCGTTCATGGCGAAGCGTCCTCGTAGAATTCGAGGAAGGCTTCCTCGAGGTGGGCCGGTTCGATCGTCAGGTCCGCGATCGGCGCGCCCACGATCGCCGCCAGGAACGGTCGAATGTCACCGTCCACACGGCACGTCAGCCCGCCGTCGCGGATCTCGACGCTCGACACACCCGCGACGCCGTCGAGGTGCGGCGGTATCCCGTTGAGGCGCATGTTGACGTTGCGCTTGTGCCGTGCCAGCAGTCCCGCGATGTCCTCCATGGCGACCAGCCGGCCGCGCCGGATGATGGCCACCCGATCGCACACCCGCTCGACCTCGGAGAGCACGTGCGAGGAGAAGAAGATGGTCCTGCCTTCCGCCTTGAGGGTGTCGAGGATGTGATAGAAGGCCCGCTGCATCAGCGGATCGAGCCCTTCAGTCGGTTCGTCGAGGATCGCCAGCTCGGGCTCGTGCTGCAGCGCCTGCACGATCCCGATCTTCTGCCGCATGCCGCGTGAGTAGTCGCGGACCAGCCGTCGCAGCGTGCTCGACGACAGCTCCAACCGGTCGCACAGATCGGCGCGGCGAGTCGGCGGCCGGCCGCTCAATTCGGCGAGGTAGTCGAGCAGCCGCTCGCCGGTGAGCGAGTCATACAGCGCGATCCCTCCAGGCAGGTAGCCGATCCGGCGACGGATGGCCACGCTGTCACGAACGATGTCGAGGCCGAGCACGCGGCCTTCGCCGGCGGTCGGGTGCAGGTATCCGAGCAGCGTCCGGATCGTCGTGCTCTTGCCGGCGCCGTTGGGCCCGAGAAAGCCGAAGATCTCGCCCTC
>DATASG010000017.1:0-5050 GCA_036269295.1 Vicinamibacterales bacterium
TAGACCCCGTCGCCCCAGCTCGTGCTCTGACGGTTGTTCGACTCGCCGCTGCCGACCCACACCAGATCCGGGTTGCTCTGCGACACCGTAACGTCGCCGATCGAGATCAGCCCCTGCTCCTGGAACTGCGCCTCGAACGTCGTGCCGGCGTTGGTCGTCTTCCACACGCCGCCATGCGCCGTGCCGACGTAGAAGATCGACGGGTTCGGCTCGTAGACCGCGAGGTCGCTGATGCGCCCCGACATCGACGCTGGTCCGATCGACCGGAAATGCAGCGACTCGAACGGGCTCGTGCCGGCGACGGTCGACGCTGGCCCCGGGCTCTGCTGGCCGCGGCCGACGATGGATTGAACGCCGAACGCGGCGGCGAGAGCGGCGATCAGGATGAGAATGCGGGCTGCCTTCATGAATGAGCTCCGAGTGTGTAGGAGGCTACGAGCGAGCATCGTTGGCCCCTTCGGATGGCGTGACTGCGAGAGATTACACCAAGCGCTCGAAATAAATCAGCGGTGTCCCGCGATAGGCGGCCCGTCCCACTTCGGTGAAGCCGCATTTGCGGTAGAAATCGCCGGCGCCGGCGCCGGCGTCGTAGGCGTCGAGGCAGACCGCGTCCGCGGGCCAGTCGCGGACGAGATCGAGCGCTTCTCGGACGCAGGCGCGGCCGATACCGGTGCGCTGACGCGCCGGCTCGACCGCCATCGACAGCAAGTAGACGGGCCGCACGACCGGGCTGAAGAACTTGCGGTCGATCGCCCATGGCTTCCGGGTGGCGAGCGTCAGGGTGGCGGCGATCTCGCGGTCATCGCGCACCACGAACACCGAGGCGCGCCTCATGCTGGCGCGCACCCCCTTTTCCGTCATCACTGACGACCAGTGGCCGATGCCATGGCGGGCGGTGAGCTCCGCTGCGACCGCATTCTGCAGCGCGGCGATCGCTGACGCATCAACCGCATCCGCGATCGTCAGCAGGCCTCTCATCGCGCCGCCGCTCAGTTCGAGGTCTTGTGCTGGCGCACGTCGAAGATCAGGTTCTCCGGCGCGGGGCCGAATGAGGCCCACGGCACGACACCCGTCTGGTTCACACCGGGTTTCGAAAAGTCGCACACGCCTCCCGGAAAGATCGCGCGAAGGCGCTGCAGCTCCGCCGGCGCGAATGTCGGGTACTGCTTCGGGTCGATCGGCGCCAACTGGCACTTGAGCACGTTTGCATCCACCGGTCCGCCCGCAACGTAGCGCGCGAAGGCCGACGAAGGGTACTTCTCGTTGCACCTCGAATCGGGCCGGCTGCTGAACGTCTGGCGCTCGGCGACGAACGACGCCTGCTTGTCCGCACCCACGACCCAGCAGCCGTCGACGAGGTCCGCCGGCCGCGTGCGTATGACGCGCTCCCGCAGCGTCTCGCTCGCCCGCGCCGGCCGCGCTGTCTTGGACGCGGCCACCCACTTGATGAACGCCGCCCACGCGGCTTCGGCCTGGACCGGGCCGCGCCACATCACGTGGTTGTCGGCGTTGCCGTTCTGTTTCGCCATCCGCTCGCGGATCGCGAAATGAAACCACTGATAGTGATAGCCCCGCTCGTCGTTGTACGCACCGTCGTCGAATACCGGGATCGAGGCGAGACCTCCGCCGCCGCCAAGGGTCACGCCGCCTTGATACGCGCGTTCGATCGCCGCGGCATCGCCGGCGGATCGCGACGAGACGCGGTTCGCGTCCTGATCGAAGCCACCTATCTTCTCGTTCAGATCGAGGAACTGCGCCGCCGTGATGGTCCCTGCCTTGAACGCCAGCAGGCCGTACTGGACGCCGACGTTGTCGAACGGGTGCAGTGCGAAGCCGGTCTTCGGGTTGGCGCCGTAGATATTGATCGCGGCATCGAAGACCGTCGGGCGGGCACCCCTGGGGTTCGTGCTCACCTCGTACTTGAGCGCCGCCGGCATCACCTCGTTCCACACCGCCGGCTTGTAGCCCGCGATGTCGTCGCGCCCGGCAATCGGATCGGTGCGCTGGCTCTGGTTGGCCGCATCGATGAATGCCTGCATCCCCTGGTAGCCGCTGATCGCGACCGTCTGCGCTTCGGTGAGGCTGTTCGAGCTGATCGTGGCGAGGTAGCCGGCCAGCAGGTGGGCGTCCTGGCCTGCCAGCGCGATCGAGAGCGCGTCGGGAAACGTGGCGTTGATCAGAACGCCGTCGAAGAGGCCCGGAAACTCGTCGGCGATCTGGAGGCTGGTATACGCGCCTCCGGACGTGCCCATGCTCACCGTGAAATCAGGCACCCCGAACTCTTCGATGATGTGTTCCTTGCCCATCATCGTCGTCTCGCCGGCGAGGAAGGCGTTGCAGCTGTTGGTCGGGTGATTGAGCGTGTTGGTGAAGATCGCGTAGCCTTCGCCGAGACGTGTGAGCTGCGCGCCGGTCAGCGGATTGACGCCCATTACGCCGCCCTGGCGATACCAGCCGCTCGGGCAGCCAACGCCATGGATCGCAATCAGCCGCCGGTTCCACGCCGGCGGCGGCGTGAACGGTGTCGGCGCCGCGTCCTTGGTTGGATCGTGCAGTACCAGATTCTGGTAGATACCGCGGTTCATGGTCCCGGTCTCGACCCGAACCACGAACGGCACGCGCTTCCCCGCCGTCGTCGTGGTGCTCGCGGCGTCAGCCGGAATCGCCGTCGCACTCGCCAGCGGCTTGAACTCTTTCGCGTCCTTCGCGAGGTAGACGTACTGCACCTTCGTCGGCACGCTGCAGTTCGCGTCCGTCGAGGGACCGAACGTCGAGCCGTCGGGCAGCTTGAAGGTCTCGGTTTGGCAGATGAACGGCGTTTGATGGGGGCCTGAGATGATCGGACCGGTGATTGGATAGTTGGTGAGCTCGAGAACGCCGTCAGGCTTGGACCACGGCTTGCCTGAAACCCTCAACACGTTCTTGCCGTTCTTCAAACCCGTCACCAGGCCGACGGCGACGTCTGTTCGCGCACCGTCTGGCCACACGAAGTCGTACCTGAACGCGCTCGTGACGTCGCGTCCGTTCAGCGTGACGTGCACAACACCGTTGTGCATCGGTCGTGTGATCGCTGCGAGAACCTCGCCTCCAGAGACGCGATCCGGACGCGCCGACAGCGCCTCGATGCGTATCTGGCCTGAATAGCCACGCCCGTGCTGACCTGCTTGCCCGACGACCTGCAGGCCGAGAAGGACCATGAGTGAGACCGAAGAAAAGGTCTTCATAGGTCCGGATTATAGTGGCACTCATGAACAAAGCGCGGCTCGAAGCATTCAGCGACGGCGTGTTTGCCGTCATCATCACGATTATGGTGCTGGAGCTGAAAGTGCCGCATGGCGCCGGCTTGGATGCGTTCGGTCCCCTGCTTCCCGCGTTTCTGACCTACATCCTGAGCTACGTATTTCTCGGCATCTACTGGAACAACCACCACCACATGATGCACGCAACCGACCGCGTGAACGGGGCCTCGCTCTGGGCCAACCTCCACATGTTGTTCTGGCTATCGCTGGTGCCGTTCGTCACCGGCTGGATGGGCGAAAACCATTTCGCGGCGCTGCCAACCGCGATCTATGGCGGCGTGCTGTTCATGTCGGGTATCGCCTTCGTCATCCTCCAAGGGCGCCTGCTGCACGCTGGCAACCCTCGACTTGCGGCCGCCGTCGGCCGCGACGTCAAAGGCAAGGTGTCCGCGGGCCTCTACCTCGTCGCCATCCCCCTGGCGTTCGTGCACCAGCTGATCGCCGATGGGATCTATGTCGGCGTCGCGCTGATGTGGCTCGTGCCCGACCGGCGCATCGAGTCGAAGCTGGGCTCGCCCTGAGCGGGCTCCTTTACTTGCCGACGATGCCGCAGGCGATGCGGTCGCCGGCGTTGCCGGCCGGATCGGTCTTGAGATCGTCGACGCCGGCGTGCACGACGAGCGCGGCGTCGACACCCATCTTCATGTGCGGCGCGATCACCGTCGCCTTGGCCGTGCCGTCTTTCAATACCGTGAAGTTGTTCATATCGCCCGCGTGCGGGCCGTCGGGATTCTGGAGGCCGTGTTTCTTTCCCTCGGGATTGAAGTGGGGTCCGGCGGACGTGAACGCCGGTCCTTCGCATAGCGGCATCTGGTGGAAATGAATCGCGTGACGCCCCGGCGTCAGGTTCTTCAGGTCGAGCGCGACGGAGACGCCGCCGTCCTTCGCGGCTGACAGCTTCGCGCTGCCGACCGACTGGCCCTGCGCGTTTTTCAATTCGACCGTGCCGTTCTGCGCGACCAGCTGACTCAGTCCGACGGTACAAACAAAGACAATTACGACCGAGAATTTGCTCATTCGCAATTATGACGCGGACGTCACAGAGTTGTCATCGCGCGCGAACCAGGCGGGGACAGAGACCCATTTTTCAGCGACCGCTGGGATCTCGGCGGTTGGCGAGAGCTGCGGGAAGGTCTCGGGATGATCGCCGGTCTGACGCCGCACGTTCACCTTATTGCCATCGGGGCCAGACAATCGTCGCCAGTTTCTGCTCGCAGCGGCAGCCAGCGGCCGAATTGGGCGTCGGACCCGGCGACGATCAGGACCGGGCCAAGCGCGGCGGGATCGAGCCCGCTGCCGGCCGACACCCGCATCTGCTGGGCAACCTGCTGCCGGAACGCGCCGAACGCCGGCCAGTCGAAGCGGATGAAATAGACCTGCCGCGTGATCCCGGGCTCGCTGATCCGACGGTGGGCCATGCAGTGTGGCACCGGCGCCGACGACCCCAGGCCGGCCGCGCGCGCCAGCGTCAGCAGTCCATCCGGGGTCAGGGTCCCGGCCTGACCCGGCGTGAACTCGCTCTGCAGGACGATCGGAATCGCCGCCGGCACCGGGCCGCTCAGTGTTTCGCCGGAGCGCGCGAACACCTGACCGAACAGCCCGGCCGCCGTCTGCTTGTCCGGCTGCAGACCCAGCAACACCCCCGACGCGTTCGGCGACAGGTCGACCGCCAGCGTCCAACCTGAGAGCTGCGCGCGCGCGATCTCGTACGGCTCCGATCGCACGTCCTGCGCAGAGCGGACGAACAGGTA
>DATASG010000018.1:0-4342 GCA_036269295.1 Vicinamibacterales bacterium
GTCGACTTGCCGGCACCGTTCGGTCCGACGACGCAAGCGAGCTCGCCTGCGGCGAGGTCGAGCGACACGCCCCACACCGCCGGCGCCGCGCCATAGTCGACTTCGAGGTCGCGAACCTCAAGCATGAGGGACGCCCAGGTAGACCGCAGCGACATCCGCCCGAGCCATCACCTCGGCGGTGCGCCCCTCCGCCAGCACGCGGCCCTGGTCGAGGACCACGATGCGCTCGGCAAGCGCCGTCACCACCCGCACCACATGCTCGACCAGCACGATGGTCGTGCCCTGCGCACGAATGCGGAGAATGAGTTCGATCGCGCCGTCGCTCTCCGCCGGCGTGAGCCCCGACAGCACCTCGTCGAGCATGACAAGGCGCGGACGCGCGGCGAGCCCTCGCGCCAGCTCGAGAAACTTGGCCTGGTGCAGGTTGAGCTCGCCCGGATACGCATCGGCGCGCGGTGCGAGTCCTGTGAACCGCAGCCAGTGCAATGCGGCCTCCGCCGCATGCCGCGGGTCGAGCGCCGTGCCACCGAACATCGCGGCGAGCGCGACGTTGTCCCGGATGGTGAGGTGCGCGAACGGCCGCGGGATCTGGTAGGTGCGTGCCACGCCGGCGCGCGCGATCCGGTGCGCGGGCAGCGCGAGCAGATCGACGTCGCCGAAGCGCGCGCTGCCGGCGTCGGCGGGGAAATAGCCGCTGACGATATTGATCAACGTCGACTTGCCCGATCCGTTCGGACCGATCACGCCGAGAACCTCGCCTTCGCGTATGTCGAGGTCGATGCCATCCAGCGCGCGCACGCCCTTGAACGACTTCGCGACGCCGCGTACCGCCAGCAGCACCGGTCGCCCGCCTTCTTCGGGCGGCGACTTGATCGCGGTGAGATCGACATCCGCGTGCCGCGGCACCGCGGGGGCCGGCGACGCGGGCGGCGCACGGCGGCCGCGACGCCCGAACGCCCGGCCGAGGATGCCCTACGGCATCAGCAGGATCGCCGCGACCAGCACCGCGCCCACGGCGGCCTTGCCGGCCACCGGCTGGTCGACGGCAGTCGTCGCGTAGAGCAGGATCGTGATCACGGTCGCGCCGATCGCCGGGCCGCCCCAGGAGCGGGTCCCGCCGAGGACGCTCATCAGAATGACCGTCAGCGGCACCGTGATGTTGAACGTGCCGCTCGCGGTGACGTACGACACGAACAGCGCCTGGATGCCCCCGGCAATACCCGCGAGCGCGCAGGACACGCCGAACGCGACGAGCTTGTAGCGATAGGTCGGCACGCCCATGACCTCGGCCGCGTCCTCGTCGTCGTGAATGGCGAAGAGCCCGAGCCCGAGCCGCGCGCGTGAGATCGCGTACGCGATGAATACGGTCCCGATCGCGAGTACCAGCGCCATCATGTAGAACGCGCCCGACGCCGTCGGTGCGAGCTTGGGCACCGGCACCGCGGACAGGTAAACGCCGGGGCCGCCATCGATCGGCGTGTTGAGGACGATCGTCGCGAGCACGAACGTGGCCGCCAGCGTCAGCAGCGCGAACAGCTCACCGCGGACGTGGCGCACGCGGAAGACCACCGCGCCGAGTCCCAGTCCCAGCAACGCCGCGACGAGGGCGGCCGCGGGCAGCGTCCACAGGAACGGCACGTCGTATTTGCCGGCGAGCACCGCGGTCGTATAGACGCCGGCGCCGAAGAACGCGCCGTGGCCGAACGAGAAATAGCCGGAGTAACCGCTCAGTATGTTCCAGGACGTGGCGAGCACGATCCAGTGGAACACGAGGTAGAGGAACGACTCGTAGAACGCCGGCAGGTGCAGAAATGGCACGACCGCGAGCAGCAGGCCTGCGGCGACGATCGCGACGAGCGTCCGGTCGAGTTTCAGGCGCGGCCCGGGCGCAACAACAGCAGCGCGATCAGCAGTGAGAACGACACGATCGGTGCCCACGACGGAGAGGCGAACGCCATCGTCACCGCCTCGCTGACGCCGACGACCATTCCGGCGGCGAGCGGTCCCAGCGGCGAACCGAGTCCACCCAGCATTACGGCGGCGAATACGACGCCCACCCACGCGTAGATTTGCGACGGCGTCAGCGTGAACGACAGCGCGAGGCACACGCCGGCGATGCCGGCGAGCGCGCCGCACACGCCTGCCAGCAGCAGCGCGTGCGCGCGCCGGTTGACGCCGAACGCCGCCGCCATCGGTGCGTCCTCGGCCAGCGCGCGCAACGCCCGTCCGAGGTTCGTATAGCGCATCGCCGCCCAGATGCCGAAGCCGAGCAGCAGCGCCAGCACCAGCGTCAGCAGTTCGGGAATCGGCACGAACAGCCCGCCCATTCGCAGCTTCTGCCCGGAATAGACGGACTCGAGCTTGCGGAAATCGGCGGTCCAGAAGTACTGGATTCCGGCTTCGATGATCGCGGTCAGGCCGAACGTCGCGAGCAGCGAGTTGAGCGGCGACACCGCGAACCGCGACAGCAGCCATTGCACGGCCACGCCCAGCGCAAAGAACAGAGGGACGATCAGCGCGAGCGTCAGCAGAGGATCGATGCCACCGACGCTCGCCAGCTGATAGCAGAGGTACGCCGCCAGGAACGCGAACCCGAAGTGCGCGAGGTTGATGATGTGCAGCAGGCCCCACGCCAGGCCCAGCCCCATCCCCAGCAGCCCGTACATGCTGCCGATAAAGACGCCGGAGAGCGCCGACTGCGCGAGTAGCGTCGCGCTCGGGAACGTCATTGCACCAGCAGCGTCGCGCCGGGAGCCGCGTATTCCTTCGGGTAGACGGTGACCCAGCGCCCGTTCTGCACCTGCTTGACGCGCATCAGGTCGTCGCCATAGTTGCTCGGGCCGTCGAAGCGCAGCTTGCCCTGGATGGTGTCGACGCGGTTGGCCTTGAGCCATGCCGCCATCTTGGCGTCGTCGAGGCTGTTGGTCGCGCGAACGGCAGCCTCGAGGATCTGCCACGCCGTGTACGACGCCGCGGCTTGCACCTCGACGTTGGTGTCGGGGATGCCCGCCTTCGCCGCCCGCTCGTGATAAAGGTCGATGAACTCCTTCGCGCCAGGGGCGTTGGAGAACGGCGGGTGCTCCTCGAACACCGTCATCGACAACGCGTTCTTCGCCAGAGGCGACTTGGACATCGGGCCCGGCGCCGGGTACATGTAGAAATGCTCGACCGGCGCGTAATCGATCTTGTTCAGCGCCTCGAGCAGCTGGTTGCCCTCGAGCCCGATCGCGCCGACCCAGAGGAAGTCCGGCTTGGCGTCCTTGATGCGCGCCGCGATCGGACCGTAGTCCAGATTGCCGAAGTCCCATTCGAGGAACAGCACTTCGTTGAGACCGCGTTTCTTGGCGACTTCGCGCGCGCCGAGCGACATGAAGTGAACCGACGGGAACTTGCTCGTGACCACGGCGATCGTCTTCGGAGGCTTGGGCGACGCGGCCAGCGCGTTGAATACCGTGGTCGGCACCGTGTTCGCCGGATCGGGGCCGAGCGACCAGGCCGGGAACTGCTTGTCGTACTTGGCGAGCGACGGGATGCCGAACGTGTGATGGACGAGGATCTTGTCGTAGCGCTGCGCGACGCTCATCGCCGAAAGGATCGCGCCGGTGGCGTACGGACCCATCAGCAGGTCTACCTTGTCGACGGTGAGAAGCTGCTCGTAGAGCGTGCGCGCGAGGTCGGGCTTCGACTGGTCATCCTTGACGATCCATTCGACGGGCCGCCCGAGCAGGCCGCCGCGCTTGTTCAACTGCTCGACGTAGATCTCGCCGACGACCTTGTGGACGAGACTCGTCGCGGCGAGCGGCCCGGTCAGCGCCAGCGTGCTGCCGATCTTGATGGGTGCCTGGCTGCTTTGCGCGTGCACGCCGGTCGTCAGGAGCGCGCAGATGCAAAGGGCGGCCCCCAGCCAGCGGATCAAGCGGTGTCCGGTGTTCATCGAGATTTGCTCCTCCGTGGACATTAACCTCGGCATCGCCGCGGCGGCGCGAATCCCGCCTCCAGCGTGCCGTTGTTCTCGCGCGCCGCCGCGTCAGGCGGCGGGCGGTAGCTCGTGGTTGGTAACGAAGTCGTCGGGGACCTTCGGCCCCCAGACGTAGAACGAATCCTCCGGCGGATGATCGGCGGCCGCCCAGTCGACGTCCGCGGGGACGAAGTCGATGTCGTACGAGTACTCGGCCCAGCTTCCCCAAGGGTCCTGCACGTAATAGAAATAGTTCGATCCCACCACGTGCCGGCCCACGCCCCACCCGTGGCCGTACCCTTTGGCCTTCATCAGCTCGGCACCGAGCCCCACATCGTCGAAGCGGCCGACCTCCCAGCTCGAATGATGCAGGCCCGGCCCTTC
>DATASG010000019.1:0-4923 GCA_036269295.1 Vicinamibacterales bacterium
TCCGCGGTCTCGCCGGTGACGCCCTTCGCCGCGAGCTCTGCCGGGACGTTCGACGCTTCCATCGCGTCGTTGTCGAAGTACTCGTGCGCGCCGCCGTGGAAGAGGTTTGTGCCGCGCTTGACGATGAAGTTGATGCCAGGGCCGCCGGCCTGCTGGGTGATCGCCTGGCCGGCCGTGGCGACCTGGACCGCCGCGAAGTTGTCCCAGTTGAAGTAGGTGGGCGAGGTGCCGGTGAGGGTCATGTCGGTGATCGCGACCCCGTCCAGCGTCCACACCGCGTCCTGCGGCCGCGTGCCCTTCGACACCAGGTTCGACTGCTGGCCGGTTTCGTTGCCGCCGACGTTGACGCGGTCCACCAGCACGCCGCTGATCGAACGCAGCAGCGAGAACGGATCGCGCGAGGTCGGGATGTTGGTCAGCTCGTCGATCGTGACGCTCGTCGCCGTGCCGGTCTGCCGGGCGTCGATCATCGGCGATGGCGCGGTCACGTTGACGGTCTCGGTCAGCGCGCCGATCGCGAGCGTCACGGGGAGCTCGACGGTCTGGCCGACGCCGATGACCAGATGCTGGCGCACGTTCGTGGTGAAGCCCTCGAGCGTCGAGGTCAGCTGGTAGTCGCCCGGCGCAAGCTCGAGAAAGCGGAAGCGGCCTTCGCCGTCGGTCGTGAACGTCCGGTGCATATCAGTGCCCCGCACCGTAACGGCTACGCCGGGCAGTGGAAGGCCGGTCGCGTCCAAAACGCGGCCGGCAAGGATTCCAGCAGGGGTCTGAGCGAATGCTGGAAGAGAAATCAAAACTAGGCTGGCGACGGCGAGACCAAGCTTCTTGAACAACATCTGACGTATCCTTTATGACTGTAAGCGACAATAAGATACGTAGTGTAACTCAAACGCCTCTGCTTGGCTACTCCGTAGGCAAGGCGGACAGCTGCCAGCCACCCCCTAACCCCTTCATTAGCAATACGCTAGCGGTCATCCGCCGGGTCAGGATTCCGACCGCGGTCCGCTGGTTGACGAGGGCGGCAGTCTGGGCGGACGTCACCTCGAGGTAGTTGGCCAGACCTCCCCGATACCGGTTGGTCGCCTGCATCAGCGACCTTTCCGCGGCGTCGACGGCGCGCCGCTGGATGGTCGCCTCCTGATCGAGGATCTTCAGCGTGGCGAGCTGATCCTCCACTTCGCCGAACGCGACCAGCACCGCCTGGCGAAACGTCGCCGTCGCCTGATCCTGCGCCGCGCGCGCCTGATCCGACGCCGCGCGCCGGCGTCCCGCGTCGAACACGTTGACGATCAGCGCTGGGCCGATCGTCCAGAAGCTGCTCGTGCCCGTGAGGAGGCTGCCGAGCGGGCTGCTCTCGAATCCCGCCGCGCCGGACAGCAGCAGGCGCGGATAAAAAGCGGCCGTCGCGACGCCGAGCTGCGCGTTGGCGGCGGCGACGCGGCGCTCGGCCGCGGCGATGTCAGGACGGCGCTCGAGCAGCGCCGAGGGGACGCCGGCCGGGACCGTCGGCGGCGCCTCGCTCATCGGGGCCACTCCGATCGCAAACGCGGACGCCGGCTTGCCGACCAGGATGGCGATCGCGTGCTCGAGCGACGCCCGTCCCACTGCCACGTCCACCGCCTGCGCCCGCGTCGTCTCCAGCACGGTCTCGGCCTGCGCCACATCCGCCTGCGAGGCGATTCCCCCCTCGAACCGGCTCTGCGTCAGCTGCAGGGCTTTTTCGAACGATTCGACGGCGGCGTCGAGCAGCTGGCGATCGCGATCCGCGCCGCGCAGCGCGAAGTAGTCGACCGCGAGCTCGGCGTGGAGGCTCAGGCGTGCGGTCTCGAGGTCGGCGGCGCTTGCCTGCGCCGCGGCTCGGCTCGCGCTGACGGCGCTGTGGATCCGCCCCCAGACGTCGGCTTCGTACGACACGTCCACCGGCAGGACGAAGTCATTCGCTGCCTGATGAATGTTCGACGTAGGACGGTTGCCGGACGCCTCGGCGCGTGCCGCCGACGGCGAGAGGTCGACCGTGGGAAAGAGGGTGGCGCGCGTGCCGCGGACCAGCGCCCGCGCCTGCGCGAACTGGGCCTCGGCCGCCTTCAGCGTCTGGTTGGAGACGTCGATCTGCTGTTCGAGCGCGTTCAGATCCGCATCGCCGAACAACTCCCACCAGTTGCCGCGCAGTACATCGTCGGCCGGCTGCGCCGTCTTCCAGTCGGCGTTTTCACGGAAGGCCGGCGCGACCTCGACCGTCGGCGGGACGTACTTCACCGTCGGCGCGCAGCCGGAGAGGATGACGAGGGCCGCGACGACGGACGCCTTCACTGGCCCTTGGCCTCCGCGATGCGCACCGCCTGGCCGGCCTCGATCGAGTCGGGGGCGTTGATGATGATCCGCTCGCTCCCGGTGACGCCCGACACGACCTCGAGGCTGTTGCCGTAGTCTCGTCCGAGCGTGACCGGCTGCAAGCGGACTTTGTCGTCTGTGCCCACCACCGCGATTCGCACCCCTTCGGTGCGGAAGATGATGGCGTTGATCGGCAGCTTGTAGGTCGACTGCGCGCTCGGCAGCTTGAGGTGCACCTCGGCGTACGACCCGGGCAGCAACTCGCCCTTGGCATTCTCGACGTCGATCTCGGTCAGCAGCGTGCGCGAGGCGACGTCGATCGACTGGGCGGTGCGCGCCAGCGTGCCGGTGAACGTGCGCCCCGGAAACTCGGTCAGGGTCAGGTCGGCCTTCATCCCCGCCAGCGCCGCGCGCGAGTAGACCTCCGGCACGTTGACGAACACGCGCAGGCGGTGCACCGCGGCGACGTGGAACAGCTCCTTGGCGTTGCTGCCGGAATCGATCAGGGCGCCCACGTCCGTGCTGCGCGCGGTCACCACCCCGTCGAACGGTGCCGTAATCTTGCTGAACGCCTTGAGCTGTTCCAGCCTCCCCAGGTTGGCCTTCGCGGAGGTGACCGCGGTCGCCTTGGCTTCGAGGCTGCCGTTGGCGTTGTCGAGGTCCTGCTTCGAGACCGAATCGGTCTTGATCAGGTCGCGATAACGCTCGGCGGTCAGCTGCGCCAGCCGGGTGTTGGCTTCGGCGGTGGCCAGGTCGGCGCGCGCTTGCGCCAGTTGCTGATCGATTTCCGGCGTGTCGATGTCGGCCATCACCTGGCCGGCACGGACGTGGGCGCCGAGGTCGACGTACCATTTGCGCAGGTAGCCGGGGACGCGAGCGTAGATGCCGGCGTCGGTGAAAGCCTGCATCGTGCCCGGGAGCACGATTTCCTGCTGCGGCGCGCCGCGCTCCGGTGTGATCACCGACACCGTCGGCACCGCCAGCTCACGCGTCTCCTTCGTCACCACCTCCAGCGAGGTGGCGCGCGTGGCGATGCCCCAGAACGCCAGCCCCAGCCCCAGGGCGACGAGCAGCACGGCGCCAATCAACGGACCAAACGATCTACGGTTCGACATTCGCTCCCTGTAACACCGGCGCCTCGGGCGCCGTCTTTCTGCCGTGCAGCAGCGCAAACACCGACGGGACGAAGAACAGCGTCGCCACCGTGGCCAGCGCCAGGCCGCCGATGACCGCGCGGCCGAGCGGCGCGTTCTGCTCGCCGCCCTCGCCCAGGCCGAACGCCATCGGCACCATGCCGATGATCATCGCCAGCGCCGTCATCAACACTGGACGAAACCGCGTGAAGCCCGCCTCGATCGCCGCGTCCGCGGCGGTCATCCCGGCAGCCAGCTGATCCTTCGCGAAGCTGACCACCAGGATGCTGTTGGCGGTCGCCACGCCCATGCACATGATCGCCCCGGTCAGCGACGGCACGCTGAACGTCGTGTGCGACAGGAACAGGAACCAGACGATTCCCGCCAGCGCCGCCGGCAGCGCCGAGATGATGATGAACGGATCGAGCCACGACTGGAAATTCACCACGATCAGGAGGTAGACGAGCACGATCGCCAGCGCCAGCCCGCTCAGCAGGCCGACGAACGAGGTGTTCATGGTGTCGATCTGGCCGCGGACGATGATCTGCGATCCGCGGGGCAGGTCCTTCTGCGCCGCCGCGAGAATCGGGCTGATGTCGCGCGAGACGCTGCCCAGGTCGCGCCCCTGCGCGGCGCCGTAGACGTCGATCACCGGCGAGACGTTGTAGTGGGACGACACCTGGGTGCCGACGTCGCGCGTGACCGTCGCCAGCCCCTGCAGCGTCTGGCCGCGAGCGGTGTCGGTCATCGGAATGTTGCCCAGATCCTGCAGCGAGGCGACTTTGTACTGCGGCGTCTGCGTCGCCACGGCGTAGCTCACCCCGGTGTTCGGGTTCAGCCACCACGTCGGCGTCGTCTGGCTGCTGCCCGACAGCGAGATCAGCAGGTTGGTGGCGACGTCACGTTGCGTCAAGCCGAGTTCCGCCGCGCGCGTGCGGTCCACGTCCAGGTGCAGGCGCGGCTGGTTGAACTCCTGCTGCACCCGCAGATCGGCGATGCCGGGGACCTGCGCCAGCTTGCTGACCAGGCGCGCGGCGAAGACGCGGTTCGCCTGGATGTTGCGGCCGACGATCTGGATGTCGATCGGCGCCGGCAGCCCGAAGTTCAGGATCTGGGTGACGATGTCGGCCGGGACGAAGGAGAAGGTGACCCCGGGAAAGCGCTTCGGCAGCAAGAGGCGGAGATCGTGAATGTAGTCGGCGGTCGGCCGGTGCTCCTTGCCCAGCGAGACCATGATGTCGGCGTCGCCGGGTCCGATCGGCGCCGAGGTGCTGTACGACAGGTTCAGCCCGGAGTAGGGCAGGCCGATGTTGTCGATCACGCCGCTGCGCTCGGCGCCGGGGATCAGCTGGCGCAGCGCCTCTTCGACGTGGTCGGCGAGAATCGCCGTCTCTTCGATGCGGGTGCCGCTCGAGGCGCGCAGGTGCAGCTTGAACTGGCCGCCGTCGACGGCCGGAAA
>DATASG010000020.1:0-2442 GCA_036269295.1 Vicinamibacterales bacterium
CGCCGAGGGGCGCCGCCTCGCCGATTCCGTCCACCCCATTGGCCAGCCGGAGCTTCACGATGACGTAGCTCTGCGCGGTGATGGAGAGCGAGGAAAGCTTGTGGCGGCGCACCGTCGGCACGTCGACGATCCAGCTCGTCACCGACCGGACCACCAGGTCGCGGGCCAGATCGTCGGTTGCGGCGGGAGGACGGGAGCTCGGCATGAACGCCTCCGATCGGTCTTAGCGGTGGATGGCGCCGCCCTCGCGGAGCGGCGCCATCGTCGATTGGCTCAGGCGGCCTTGGCGTGCTCGCGCTCGACCGCCGCCTCGGGCAGGTCCGCCGCGTCCCGGTTCAGCGTGAAGTCGAACCGGATCGAGGCGAAGGGCTCGTTGAGACCGCGGGTCTTGATCTCTGCCGCGTCGGTGTGATGGATGACTTCCGGGATCAAGCCGTCGCGGGTGGCGAAGGCGAAGTCGTCGTACAGGTACTCGTCGCCCGCGATGTTGATCTGCGTCGTCAGCTTGCGGTGACCCGGCGCCTCGACGAAGAAGTGGATGTGCGCAGGGCGCCGGCCGTGCCGGCCGAGCGCGGTCAGCAGAAGCTGCGTCGGCCCGTCCGGCGGGCAGCCGTAGCCCGCGGGCAGGATGGAGCGGAAGCGGTAGCGCCCTTCGGCGTCAGTCGCGATGCGCCGGCGCAGGTTGTAGGCGCTCTGCGACGGGTCGAAATGCGAGTAGCCGCCTTTGGTGTTCGAATGCCAGACGTCGACGATCGCGCCGGCGATGGGATTGCCGTTCGCACCCTTTACCCGACCTTCCATGAACAGCACCTCGCCCTGCTCCGGGTCGTGGTCGAGCCGCGCCTCGCCGTCCGAGAGCGGCGCGCCGGCAATGTAGAGCGGTCCCTCGATGGTCCGCGGCGTGCCGCCCTGAAGCCCGGCGCGCCGTTCCTTCTCGTCCATCATCAGATCGAGGAAATGCTCGATGCCGAGCCCGGGGACGAGCAGCCCAACCTCGTTGGCCTGGCCGAGTCGGGTCAAGTAGCTCACCACGCTCCAGAACTCAGTCGGCGTCACGTCGAACTCCTCGACGATCCGGCAGATATCGGATGCGACGCGGTGCACGATCTTCCTTAGGCGCTCGTCGCCCGCCGGCAGGCCGAAGCCGGCGACCTTGTCGAGCAGCCGGCGAACTTCTTGGGTGTTCATCAAGGACTCAGCCATCTCATTCCTCCATTCCGGCTGGTTCGCGCCGGCGCCGTCGATTCTGGCCGGGGTCGGGCCAGCACCGTCATGCTCAAGCGAAGCCCACACACGCAACAGCCGGCGCGGTCGGCAGGCGTTGCAACGAAACCGCGGTGTCGGCCCAGGCGCTGAGCACTGGCAGACGCCCGTCGGCGAACATCTTGCGGAGGGTGCGCAATTCCCGCGCGGCGTTGACGGCAACCGCGCCCGCCGCGGTTCCGTCCTCACGCAGCATAAGCCAGCAGCCACTGCCCGCTTCCGGTGCACCGCGCGTCACGATCTCGCACCCGCGATCGGGCAGACCCAGCATCTGCAGGTTGACGGTGTACTGATCGGACCAGAACCAGGGGATCTCGTCATAGCGGTCGGCGCGGCCCAGCGCCGCCTTGGCCGCGACGATCGCTTGGTTCTGCGCGTTGGCCCAGGATTCGAGCCGCAGTGCGGCCCCGGCGAAGTCGCTTTGGTGGCACGCCACGTCCCCGGCGGCGAAAATATCCGGATCGACGGTCCGGCCTTGAGCGTCCACCACGATCCCGTTCGAGACCGCCAGGCCGCAGCCGACCGCGAGTGCGGTGTCTGGTACGATACCAATGCCGATCAACGCATGGTCCGCACGCAGCAGCTCGCGGGTATCGACGGGGGCGACGACGCCGCTTTCCTGTTCGCTGAGGTCCGTCACGCTGATTCCCGTCCGGACGGTCACACCCTGCGACTGATGGAGCCGCAGCAGAAAGTCGGACACGATTTCAGGCATGGTCCGGGCGCACAGCCGCGGTGCCGCTTCGAGTACCGTCACGGCGCAACCCATGCCGCGCGCCGTGGCCGCCACCTCAAGACCGATCCAACCGCCCCCGAGCACCAGAAGGCTCCTTCCCCTCATTAAAGCCGCGCGTAGCCTCAGCGCGTCCTCCTGGGTCCGCAGCGTGTGGATGCGGTCGGAGTGAAATCCTTCCAGTCCAGGCAAGGTGCGTACACGGCCTCCGGTCGCCAGGAACAGCTTGTCGTAGCCGATCTCCCGCCCGTCCCTGCATCGGACGCGGCGCTCGGTCCGATCGATCGCGACGACCCGCACGCCGAGCCAGCATTCGATCCGCGCCGCCTCGGCTTGGGCAGCCCCGAGCAGCGTCATGGACTCGGCGTCAGCCGCGCCCTGCAGGAAGGCTTTGGACAGTGGCGGCCGCTCGTAGGGCCAATGCGCTTCCTCGCCGATCAGCACCA
>DATASG010000021.1:0-3474 GCA_036269295.1 Vicinamibacterales bacterium
CCCTGGCGTCGGCGGACATCCACCAGTCGCGCAGGTTGCCCTGGCCGTCGAACTTGCGACCCTGGTCGTCGAAGCCGTGGGTGAGCTCGTGGCCGATGACGCCACCGGCGGCGCCGTAGTTGACCGCGGCGTCGCGGCCCGAACGATAGAACGGCGGCTGCAGGATCCCGGCGGGGAAGTTGATGTTGTTGCGATCCGGGCTGTAGTAGGCGTTCACCGTCGGCGGCGTCATGCTCCACTCGCCGCGATCGACCGGTTGACCGATCTTGGCAAGCGAGCGCTTGCGGTTGAACAGCAGCGCCCGTTGCCGGTTGCCGAGCGCGTCGTCGCGCGTCACGCGGATGTTTGAGTAGTCGCGCCACTCGTCCGGGTAGCCGATGCGGTCGACCACCGCTTCGAGCTTCACCATCGCCGCCTTCTTGGTTTCACTGCTCATCCACGGCGCCGAGTCGATGTCCTGGCGCATCGCGTTCTTGATGTCCTGCACCATCTGCAGCGTGTCGGCCTTGGCCTTCGGGCTGAAGGTCTCCTCGACAAACGCCTTGCCGAGTGCCTCGCCGAGACGCTCGTCGGTCTGCGTCACGCAGCGGCGCCAGCGGGGCTGCGGCTCCTGCTGTCCGGCCAGGGTGCGGCTGAAGAAGTCGAAGTCAGCGTCGGCGAATGCCTTCGGGAGCAGGTCCGCCGACTGATGCACCAGGTGCCAGCGCAGGTATGCCTTGAGGTCGTTCATGGTGCTGACGCTGACCAGGCGATTCAGGGCGCGGAAGTAGTCGGGCACCGAGACGTTGATGGTCGGCAGCGGCGGCGCCTCGGAGGCCGCCGCGTACTTGCGCCAGTTGAAGTTGGGCGACAGCGCCTGCAGCTCGTTGATCGTCATCCGGTGCTGTGTGCTGGCGGGATCGCGCCGCTTGACGCGATCGAGCATCGCGGTGGCGAGCTGGGTCTCAATCGAGAGCACCGCCCTGGCCTCGGGCGCGGCCTGGTCGGCCGGCTCGCCGGCCAGCGTCAACTCTTTCTGAATCACGGCGACGTACTTGTCGCGGAGATCGGCCGAACGCTGGTCGGTCTTCAGATAGTAGTCGCGGTCGGGCAGGCCGAGGCCCGCCTGATCGATGCTGGCGATCGCGTTGGCCGCATCCTCGAGATCGGTCTGGGCGCCGAAGCGAAACAGCACCGGGACACCGACGTCGTGGAGGTGCGCGACGAGGACCGGGAGATCGTCGGGATTGAGAATCTCGGTGATGGTGGCCAGGTCCGGCGCGATCGGTGTCATCGCAGCGGTTTCGATCGCCGTCTCGTCCATGCATGCGGCGTAAAAATCGGCGGCCTTCTTTCGATCGCCATCCGCGCCCGGCGCTTCGAGAATGTGGCGAAGGACCGTGAAGTTGCGCTCCTGCACTTCCGCGAAACGTCCGTACGAGCGTCGATCGGGTGGGACCGGGTTCCTCGCGATCCAACCGCCGCACGCGAACTGGTAGAAGTCGGAGCAGGGATCGATCTTGCGATCGAGCGCGTCGATCTCAATACCGGCCGGTGCGGCCGCCCTTGAACCTTGTCCTGCTGGCGCGATGTCATCAAA
This sequence comes from Vicinamibacterales bacterium, assembly GCA_036269295.1. Classification (GTDB taxonomy): domain Bacteria; phylum Acidobacteriota; class Vicinamibacteria; order Vicinamibacterales; family CAVVIG01; genus CAVQFC01. The sequence continues at coordinate 1,580 of DATASG010000021.1, forward strand.
TGTCGCGGACAGCGCGGCCGCAAGCGGAAACGCGACGAAGGTCAGAGCGAAGATGCGGCGAGGCATGGGTTTACTTCCTTCTCGACCAAGGTACAATTAGTGGTTGGCCTACAGCGGCCGAGCCGGTCAGCCGACAGTTCGACCAAGGCTCACTGTCGTCCCGAGCGCCGTACAGGGGCGACAGCGATGATGAGCTGAAAGGATCCCGTTTCCGTGAGATATATCGCCCCCAAAGACGCCACGGAGCTCGACGCCACCGAAACCCGGGAGTGGCTCGACTCGCTAGATTATGTGCTGCAGAGCGGCGGACCGGCAAAGGTCGCCCGCCTGCTCCGCGAGTTGACGATTCACGCCAGGCAGAACGGCGTCAAGCTGCCCTTCACCGCCAATACCCCTTACATCAACACCATCTCAGCCGACGACCAGGCCCTGATGCCGGGCAGCCCGGATCTCGAGCGCCGCATCAAGAGCCTGGTGCGCTGGAACGCCGCGGCGATGGTGGTGCGCGCCAACAAGGCGGAAGAGGGAATCGGCGGGCACATCTCGACCTTCGCCTCAGCGGCGACGCTGTACGAGGTCGGCTTCAATCACTTTTTCCGCGGCCGCAGCGAAGGCGAGTCGGCCAACGACGGCGATGTCATCTTTTTTCAAGGGCACGCGGCGCCCGGGATCTACGCGCGCGCCTATCTCGAAGGGCGGATCGACGAGTCGCACCTCGAGAACTTCCGCCGTGAGACCAAGGCCGGCGGCGGCCTCTCGTCGTATCCGCACCCGTGGCTGATGCCGGACTTCTGGGAATATCCCACGGTCTCGATGGGGCTCGGTCCGCTGATGGCGATCTACCAGGCGCGGTTCATGCGCTACCTCGAAGATCGCAACCTCAAGCCGAAGTCGACCGCCAAGGTCTGGGCCTTCCTCGGTGACGGCGAGACCGACGAGCCGGAAGCGCTCGGCGCGATCACGCTGCCGGCGCGCGAAAAGCTCGACAACCTGATCTTCGTCGTCAACTGCAACCTGCAGCGGCTCGACGGCCCGGTGCGCGGCAACGGCCAGATCATCCAGGAGCTCGAAGCGGCGTTCCGCGGCGCGGGCTGGAATGTCGTGAAAGCGATCTGGGGACGCGAGTGGGATCCGATCCTGGCGAAGGATCGCGACGGGCTCCTGGTCAAGCGGATGGGCGAGATCGTCGACGGCCAGTATCAGAAGTACGCGGTCGAATCGGGCGCTTACGTCCGCGAGCATTTCTGGGGGGTCGACCCGCGGCTGCTCGACATGGTCAAGCACCTGTCGGATGACCAGCTGAAGAAGATGACCCTGGGCGGACACGATCCGGTCAAGGTCTACAACGCCTACAAGGCGGCGGTCGAACACACGGGCGGACCGACGGTCGTGCTGGCGCGGACGATTAAAGGCTACGGCCTCGGCGAAGCGGGCGAAGGCAAGAACATCACCCACCAGCAGAAGAAGATGAACGAAGAGGAGCTGCGCGCGTTCCGCACCCGCTTCGGGATTCCGATTTCCGACGCCGAAGTCGGCAAGACCCCGTTCTACCGTCCCTCCGAAGACAGCATCGAAATCAAGTACATGCGGGAGAAGCGCCAGGCGCTCGGCGGCTACGTGCCGTCGCGCAGGGTGCGCGCTGCGGCATTGACGCCGCCCTCGCCCGAGCTGTTCGAGGAGTTTCACAAAGGCACCGAGGGCCGTAAGGCGTCGACGACGATGGTGTTCGTGCGGCTGCTGTCGAAGATGCTGCGCGACAAGGAAATCGGCGAGCTGGTCGTCCCGATCGTCCCGGACGAAGCGCGCACCTTCGGCATGGAGGCGCTGTTCCGGCAGGTCGGCATCTATTCGCACGCCGGCCAGACCTATGAGCCGGTCGACATGGACACGCTGCT
>DATASG010000022.1:0-5756 GCA_036269295.1 Vicinamibacterales bacterium
GACCGCGATGAACGCTTCGAACGCCGCCTTGTAGTTGAACCACTCGTCCTCGTACACCTCGTACGGCCCGATCGTCGGCTCGATGTCGCCGTCGAGCTCCATCCAGGCGACGTCGCTGGCGTAGTAGTCGTTCGACAGAAACGCGTCGGCGCGCCTGGTCAGGAAGAGCCTGAGCGTCGGTTCCTTCGTCAGCTGCGCGGCCTCGCGCAACAGGGCGGCCGCGCGCGCCAGCGCTCCTTGATACTCGAGGTTGTAGGGCACCAGCGTGAAGGACGGACCCGAGCGGCGGATGACGGTGAAAAAGCCGGTCGCGGCCGCGCGCTCCGCCTCGGGAAGCGACTGGATCCAGCGCTCCAGCTCCGCCTTGGACGCACCCTCGGGATAGTAGTTGGCGCCGGCCGGCTTCTCCGGCGCGCCCGGCACGAAGGGCGCGTTGTGGTCGAGGCGCGACCACGGGCCCTTGTTGATCAGGAAGTAGTGGAGGCGCGCGCGCCCTTCGGGCGACTCGTCGCGGGCCAGATCCACCAGCATCGCGTCGTTGCCGGCCCAGGCCTGGCGGAGGAAGAGGCCGTCGACGATTTTCGAGGCCTCCACCAGCTTCGCCAGGACGCGCCGATCGGCGTCCGAGAGTTTCGACAGATCAGCAGTGATCTCGGTCGGCGCGAACCGCGCCGTCATCCTCTGCAGCGTCTGCGTATCGGCCACGCGAGCCTCCTGGGCGCGAACGAGCGCCGCCGCGGCGCAGACGAGCGGCAGCAGCAGGCCTCCGGTCACCGTCATGGTTCGTGACGTCATCGCGCTAGTCTACCGCTACGGCGGCGCCCGGGAGAGCGTGCCGCGCCGAATCCAATAGTCGGCGATCACGCCGTCGCGGCCGGCCGACGGATGAGACGCATCTTCGATGCGAACGTCCCAGCCACGGCCGAAGCGGGTGCGCATCGCCTCGCTGCCGAGATCGCCGAAGGCTTCGCGAAACACGGAGCCATCCGGATCATCGTGCAGCACAACGACACCGGTTCGGGGCAAGGCAGGCAGGTCGCGTTCGATCTCGCCCAGGGTGCGCTGTGAGACGCGGGCCGCCTCGACCCGCAGATCGTCGCGGATCTGATAGATAGGAATCGAGACAGCGAGGAGCACGGCCAGCGCCGGCGCCAAGGGCAGCAGCGGCCGCGTCGCAGCCGCGCGCATCCGGTCGATCAGCAGCGCGCTGCCGATCGCCGCGGCGGCCGATGGGCACACCGCGTAGAGGCTCGATCGCACCGGCAGCCAGATCGTGATCGCGAACATCCCGAGCCACCACAGAGCCATCATCGCCAGCAGCGGCCGCGCCGCGGCGTCGACGCGCGGCCGACAGCGATAGGCGAACGTCGCGAGCACGAGCGCCGCGGCGGCCAGCGTGGCGGAGCGATCGAGGTACTCGCCGGCGTTTCTGATCACAAGCAGCGGATCGGCGGTGAAGCGGTAGAAGGCGGGCGCGGTGGCCGGGGTCATTGCCGGCGTGAGCGCGCGCAGCGTCAGGTAGCCGGCAAGCGGCGCGCCCACCGCGGCGATGGCGCGCCACGGCAGCGGCGAACCCCCTTTGATCCAGATCCACGCCAACAGGATGAACGGCAGCGCCACCGCCTCTTCCTTGGACAAAAGGGCGCACGCGATCAACACCGCGGCGGCCCCATACCAGGCGCGCACGAACGCCGCAGCCGCGAGCAGGCTGAAGAGCGTGAGCAGCGTCGCGGTTCGTCCGCTCAGCCACAGAATCGACATGTTCAGGCCGTGCGGGTTCACCGCCCAGAGAAAGGCGGCGAGCACCGCGGTCCGGGGCGCCAGTCCGAGTGCCAATGTGAGCAACGCCACCGCGGCCGTGCAGAGTACGTACAAGGAGAGGTTCGTCCACCCATAGCCGCGCGGCTGCCAGCCGCGCGCGGCGAAGTCGAGCGCAAAGGACAGCGTCACCAGCGGCCGGTAGAAGCCGGCGTCGCGTGGACGGATCAGCGTGATCGGGTCGGCGGTCGCTGCCCGCGCGGCGCGAATCCAGGTGAAATCGTCCTTGATGAAGCCGCGCCCGACGTCCGGGCCATAGACGGCGGCGACGAACACAATCCAGGCGATCGAGAGCCACCTCATTGCAGTTCCAGCCTACGCCACCATATCTGTATGACCAAATTGGGATCGCGATCGCCGGAACTGTAATCGGGTTTACGCGATCGCATGAAAACGGCCTGACAGTCGCGGTATGTGAACGGCACAGATTACGCATCTCGCGTCGGCATGGATCCAGCCATCGCGTCCTCGCTCACGCCTACCCCGGTCGCGTTCGAGGATGGTCTCGGCACGCGCCGCCTCGCCGTCGACCGATCGCGCAACGAAACGGTCGAAATGCTGTGCCTGCGGGGCGAGCTCACGGGCGTGCCGTCCTTCGAGTTCGCGCTGCGCGAGCGACTGAGTCACCTTGCCGCCTTCAGCCACGCCTGCTACGGGCGCGTGCGCAGCGTCGAACGCCTCAAGGACCCGGCCTCGACCCTGGCGCTGGTGTCCGACGTCACCGCCGGCATGCGGCTGTCGGAGATCCTCCGGTTCGCGGAAGCGGCCGACGTGACGCTCGACATCGACGCCGCGCTCTGCCTGTTGCGACAGCTGGTGCCGGCCGTGGCGATGCTCCATGAGAACATGCCCGACATCTCGCACGGTGCGATCGGCCCCGAGCGGCTGATCGTGACCCCGGGCGCCCGCCTGATCGTCGTCGAGCACGTGATGGGCTCGGCTCTCGAGCAGCTGCGCTTCTCGCAGGAGCGGTATTGGCGCGAGCTGCGCATCGCGGTGCCGCGATCGGCGGGGCTCCCCCGTTTCGATCACCGCGCCGACGTCACCCAGCTCGGCGTCGTCGCGCTGTCGTTGATTCTCGGACGCCGCCTGCTGGACGATGAAGGACCGTCGCGGTTGGGTGATCTGGTCTCGTCGGCGTGGGCGGTATCGGCGCGCGGTGGCCTCGAGCCGCTGCCGGCAGGCCTGAGGGCCTGGCTGATGTGCGCGCTGCAGCTCGACGCCCGCAATTCGTTCGAGTCGGCCATCGACGCGCAGGAAGAGCTCGAGCGCGTGCTCGGCGAGAGCGACTATCTCGCCGCTCCGGCGACGCTCGAATCGTTCCTCGAACGCTATCGCGCGGCGGTGGAGCCGCCGGCGCCGGCGCCCAGCCCTGAGCCGGCGGTCATCCACCCGCCGCTCATGAGTCAGCCGGTCGTCAGCCGGCCGGTCATCAGCCGACCGGTTGTCAATCACGAGCCGGAGCCGGCAATGGAGCTGACCCCGATCGCGATGCCGACGCCGCCCGTGCGGCCGCCCTCGTCAGCCCGGGTGCCGGTAGCCAGGCCATCTGTCGCGTCGACGCCCGCGCCGGTGCAGTCGGTGCCGGTACAGCCGGTGCCGGCACAATCACTGCCGGTACAGTCGGCACCGATCCCGACACCCGCGCCGCTGCACGTCCCGGCGCCGGAGGCGATCCAGGCGCCCGCGCATTCACCGGCCTTCACGCCGCCGCCCGTGACCGCGCGAAAGGAGCCGGCCACGTTCGCGGCGCCGCTCGACATGGCGCCCCTCCACGACGAAGCGCCGAACCACCACCACGACACCTCCAAGCCGGCGGGCCTGCGCCAACGGTGGCCGCTGGTGGCGGCCGCGGTCGCGGTGATTGCTGTCGTCGCCGCCGGCGTGCCCGTGGCGCGGCGCTTCGCGTCGCCGAGCGCAGCGACCAACGACGGCACGCTGGTGATGACGACGAACCCGGCGGGCGCGAAGCTGTTCGTCGACGGCGTCGAGCGCGGGGTCACGCCGTTGACGGTATCGCTCAAGCCCGGTGCTCACGCGCTCGAGCTGCGCGGCGACGGTCCGGCCCGGACCATGCCGATCACGATGAACGCCGGCGCACAGGTGTCGCAGTACATCGAGCTGCCGAAGACGGCGGCCGCTTCGGGCCAACTGCAGGTGCGCACCGAACCGAGCGGCGCCAAGGTCAGCGTCGACGGCGCGCCGCGCGGCACCTCTCCGGTGACGATCGCGGATCTTTCGCCGGGCGAGCACGCGGTGTTGCTCGAAAGCGACCGCGGATCGGTCAAGCAGATCGTCGCAATCGAAGCCGGGATTACCGCCTCGCTCATGGTGCCGCTGGCCGGGGCGACCGACGGCGCGCCGGTCTCGGGCTGGATCGCGGTCACCGCGCCGGCCGATGTCCAGGTGTTCGAGAACAAGCGGCTGCTCGGCACCAGCCAGAGCGATCGCCTGATGGTCTCGTCCGGACGCCACGACATCGACATCGTCAACGAGACGCTCGGCTACCGCACCTCGCGCACCGTCCAAGTGGCGCCGGGCAAGGTGACGCCGATCAAGATCGACTTCCCGAAGGGCACCATCGCGCTGAACGCCGTGCCCTGGGCCGAGGTGTGGGTCGACGGTGAAAAGGTCGGCGACACCCCGATCGGCAACCTGTCGCTCACCATCGGACCGCACGAAATCGTCTTCCGCCATCCGGAGCTCGGCGAGCAGCGCCACGCCGCCACCGTCTCGCTCAATTCGCCGGCGCGCCTCAGCGTCGACTTGAGGAAAAAATGAAGTGTTATCTCGCCGCCGCGCTCATCGCCGGAAGCCTCCTCGCGGCCACGCCGGCCGGCGCCCAGGACGCCGACCTCTCCGCGGCGCGTGATCTGTACGCGTCCGCCGCCTACGACGACGCGCTGACGATGCTGAATCGCCTGCGGTCGGCGGAGCACCCCGCCAGCCAGTCGCGCGCGAACGAGCAGTACCGCGCCTTCTGCCTGCTGGCGCTTGGCCGCTCGGCCGACGCGGAGCAGGCGATCGAAGCCGTGGTCGCGGCCGATGCGACGTTCCAGCCCGGCGAGACCGACGCCTCGCCGCGCATCCGCTCGGCGTTCACCTCGGTCCGGCGCCGCATGCTGCCCTCGATCATCCAGCAGAAATACGCGCAGGCGAAGGCGGCGTTCGACCGCAAGGAGTTTGCCGCGGCCGCTGACGGCTTCACGCAGGTGCTGACCGCGCTGGCCGATCAGGACGTCGCGGTCGAGGCCAAGCAGCCGCCGCTGTCCGACCTGCGGACTCTCGCCGGCGGCTTCCAGGAGCTCGCTGCGAAGGCGGCGGCCCCGCCGCCACCGCCTCCAGCGCCGGTCGTCGTTGCCCCGCCGCCGCCGGCGGTGCCGGCCGCGCCGCGGATCTACACCGGAGGCGAGACTGGCATCGTCCCGCCCGTCGTCGTCAACCAGTCGCTGCCGTCGTTTCCGGGGCAGGTGATCATCCCGCGCAACGGCAAGCTCGAAATCGTGATCGACGAGTCTGGCAGTGTCGAATCTGCGGTGATGCGGGAGTCGGTGTCGCAGACCTACGACGCGATGGTGCTGAGCGCCACGCGGGCGTGGCGCTATCGGCCGGCGACCGCGAACGGGACGCCCGTGAAGTTCCGTAAAACCGTTCAGATCACCATCAAGCTGACGACGTAGTAGACCCGAAGACCAAAGGCCGGGTACATCCAAGGCTCGTCTAGCCTTTCAACACGAAGGACACAAAGGACACAAAGGGACTCGTCCTTTGTGTGGATTCAACCCGCGCTTGCATAGCAGGCTCGGGCGAAAGGTGACCTTGCGCGTTGATTCCTCCATGCGAAAGAGGAGTTCACGTGGGCTCGGGCGACACCTTCCCAAGCGACACTCTTCGCCCGAGCCGCGTGCCACAGCATTGTGGAAGCGAAGCAGCGAGCT
>DATASG010000023.1:0-3520 GCA_036269295.1 Vicinamibacterales bacterium
GCTCGAGCACGGTCTGCGCGCCTACGACAAGCGCCACGGCTGGCGCAAGCCGTCGCGCAACGTCGTTGACGAGAAGCACACCATCGACGGGTTCAAGACCGAACGGTGGACGCGCGCCATCGCACCGGGCGACGTCGTGCCTGCGGTGGTGGTGACGGCGCCCAGGAGCGGGCCGGCGCGGCTGCGCATCGGCGCCCTCCAGGCGGATCTCGAGAAGGCCGGCTACGCCTGGACGCGGCGCGTGTCGGCGGCGGATCTCTTCAAGCCCGGCGACCTAGTCGACGTGGCGATCACCAAGCTGGACGCGGCGGCCTCGACCGCGACCGTGACGCTCGAGCAGTCGCCGCTGGCCGAGGGCGCGCTGCTGGTGATCGACAACCACACCGGGCAGATCAAGGCGATGGTCGGCGGCTGGAGCTTCACCCGCAGCAAGTTCAACCGCGCGATCCAGGCCTACCGCCAGCTTGGATCGACCTTCAAGCCGATCGTCTACACCGCCGCGATCGACCGCGGCTTCACGCCCTCCTCGATCATCGTCGACGCGCCGGTGAGCTACTCCGCCGGCAGCGGCCAGGTCTACAGCCCGCACAACTACGATCACAAGTTCCTGGGGCCGATCACGCTGCGCTACGCGCTCGAAGAGTCCCGCAACATTCCCGCCATCAAGATGATGGACACGCTGGGGCCGAAGAACGTGCTCGAATTCGCCAAGCGCTTCGGGTTCGAGGAGGACTTCCCGCCCTACCTGCCGATCGCGCTCGGCGCCGGCGACGCGACGCTGCTCGACATCACCAGCGCCTACACCACGTTCCCGAACCAGGGCGTGCGGATGAAGCCGTACGCGGTGCTCAACGTGAAGGATCGCGACGGCAACCTGCTCGAAGAGAATCGCGGCGAGCCGACCGACGTGATTCGCGCCGACACGGCGTTCGTCATGACCAACATGCTGCGCGGGGTCCTCAGCCTGCGCGGCACCGGCGCGAGGGCGACGGCGATGGCCTCGGCGTGGCCGCTCGCCGGCAAGACCGGCACCGTCGACGACAACACCGACGCCTGGTTCGTCGGCTTCGATCCCGACATCACCGTCGGCGTGTGGCTGGGCTTCGACGACAAGCGCAAGTCGCTCGGGGCCGTCGAACAGGGCGCGTTCGCGGCGCTGCCAATCTGGATGGAGTTCATGAAGGCCTACATCGACGGCAGGCCCGACAAGGACGACCCGCCCGACTTCGCCGCGCCCGGCAACATCGTCTTCCTCGCGGTCGACAAGAGCAACGGCTCGACGCTGCCGGCCGAGACGCCCGGCTCGATCCGCGAGGCGTTCATCTCGGGCACCCAGCCCGGCGCCAACACGTTCAACCGGCAGCAGTAGGACGGCTACCGCTTCACGACCCGCGCGAGAGCGGTGGACGCCTCCGGGATCCGCAGCAACAGCGTCATCGCGAAGAAGACGACGCCGTACGGCCCGAGCACCAGGAGCGCTGTCACGATCGGGTGCAGCGACGGCAGCGCGATCTTGACGCCCCACCCCACCGCGGCGCCCGCGATCGCCGATCCCCAGAGCTGCGCCACATACGGCGCCGGCAGGCCGGTCCGGCCGATCCGCGCGTTGAGCGTCGCGCGCAGCATCAGCATCTCCACCCAGCCGGCGATGCCGGCCGACGCCGTCAGGCCTGCCGCTCCCCACTCCGGCGCCAGGCCAAGCAGCAGCGGCAGCGGGATCGCGAAGAGATAACCCATCACCGTCGTGAGCGCGACCCGGATGACCGCGTAGCGCAGCGGCGTGCGCGTGTCGCGAAAGGCGTAGTAGGCGGACGAATACAGCCGCCCGAGCGTCGACGCCAGCAGCCCGACCGAGGATCCCGCCAGGATCCGCCACACGTAGATGGAGTCGGCGTGATTGAAGCGCCCGGTCTGGAACAGCGCGCCGACGACCACGTCGCCGAGCGCCAGGAAGGCGACCGCGGACGGGACGACGAAGAACGCGATGCGTCGCAGGCCCGCGTCGAGCCGCAACCGCACGACTTCGATTGAGGCCGGATCGGCGCCGGCGATGCCGGACATCGCCGGCAATTCCGCCGCCGACACCGCCATCCCGAACAGGCTCATCGGCAGCGTGTAGAGCGTCGACGCGTTCTGCAACCCGGTCACGGCGCCGGTACCGAGCAGGCTGGCGATCAGCTGGTCGATGTAGGCGCTCACCTGGTTGACACCGCGGCCGAGCAGCGCCGGCGCAAAGTTGCGCGCGATCGTCCGCACGTGCTCGGAGGTGGTGTCGAGCGAGAAGCGCAGCCCCGGCGCCACTCGCCGCACGACTGGAACCTGCACCACGAACTGCAGCGCGCTGCCGATCACCGAGCCCCACGCCAGAATCACCGCCAGCCGCGGCAGCGTCGTGCCAGCCCCGAAGATCAGCAGCGTGACGATCATCGCCGCGTTCCACATCACGCCGCTCGCGTAGGACAGCAGGAACTTGTGATGGCTATTGAGCACGCCGAGGCACCAGGCAGAGACGACGAACAGCCCGGCGCCGGGAAACAGCACCCGCACGACCGCGATCGTCAGCTCGCGCTTGCTGCCGTGAAATCCGGGAGCCACCGCGGCAATCAGCAGCGGCGTGGCAACGACGCCGACCAGGACGATGGCGGCGACCACGAGCGTCAGCAGTGACGCAATCGCGCCGGCGACGCGGTCGGCTTCGCGGCGCTCGCCGCGCGCCAACAGTGCGGCGTACACCGGGATGAAGGAAGCCGAGAGCGCTCCCTCGCCGAACAGGTTCTGGAGGAAGTTCGGAATCCGGAACGCGGCGGTGAAGGCGTCGGCGGCGTCGTTGCGCAGGCCGAAATAGTGGGAGAAGACGCGCTGGCGGACGAGCCCCGTCAGCCGGCTGAGGAAGATCCCGGCGCCCACCAGCAGCGCGTGCCCGCCTCCGCGCGACGCATCTTCGGCCGCGCTCCGGCGAGGCAAGGCGTCGTCGGCGTTAGTCAAGATCCTCGTCGGGGGCGATCTGGCCGAGCGTGCCGTTGGACTTCCTCATCAGGTAGGACTTGATGAACTGATCGAGGTCGCCGTCGAGCACGCGGTTGACGTCGCCGATCGACTCCTTGGTCCGGTGATCCTTGGCGAGCTGGTAGGGGTGCAGCACGTAGCTGCGAATCTGGCTGCCGAAGCCTATTTCTTTTTTCACTCCGCTGATCTGATCCAGCTTGGCCTGGTTCTCCTTCATCTTGATGTCGTAGAGCCGCGCCTTCAGCACCTTCATCGCCGAGTCCCGGTTGCGGTGCTGCGAGCGCTCGTTCTGGCACGACACCACCAGCCCGGTCGGCAGGTGGGTCAGGCGCACCGCGGAGTCGGTCACGTTGACGTGCTGTCCGCCGGCGCCGCTCGATCGATAGGTGTCGATGCGGAGGTCCTTGTCCTCGACTTGAATGTCGACATCCTCGGGCAGCTCCGGCCAGACGTACAGCGACGCGAACGATGTGTGCCGCCGCGCCGCCTGATCGAACGGCGAGATGCGGACCAG
>DATASG010000024.1:0-5901 GCA_036269295.1 Vicinamibacterales bacterium
GTAGAAGTTGCAGAACGAGAAGGTCGCGGCGAAGAACAGCGGCACGTCGATGAGGATCATCTCGTACCAGCCCATGTTGTAGCGGATCACCATCGACGGGAACATCAGGATGGACAGGATGCACATCAGGATGTAGTTGAAATTGGCGGTGAGATGGAAGAACGCCTCGGCCTTCACGCCCCACGGCAGGTTCGAGCGGAGGATCCGCGGCAGCAGCTTGCGGCAGGTCTGGATCGAGCCCTTCGCCCAGCGGTGCTGCTGCGACTTGAAGGCGTTCATCTCGACCGGCACCTCGGCGGGCGCGATCAGACCGGGCACGAACACGAACGCCCAACCGGCCAGCTGGGCGCGGTAGCTGAGATCGAGATCCTCGGTCAGGGTATCGTGTTGCCAGCCGCCGGCGCTGTCGATGGCGATGCGCCGCCACACGCCGGCGGTGCCATTGAAGTTGAAGAAGCGGCCGCCGCGGTTGCGCCCGCCGTGCTCGAGGATGAAGTGGCCGTCGAGCAAGATGGCCTGGATCTTCGTCAGCAGCGAGTAGTCCTGGTTGATGTGGCCCCAGCGCGCCTGCACCATGCCGACCTTCGGGTCGCGGAAGTGCGGCATCAGCTTGGCGAGGAAATCGGACGTCGGGATGAAGTCGGCGTCGAAGATCCCGATGAACTCGCCGCGAGCCACCTTGAGCCCCGCTTCGAGCGCGCCGGCCTTGTAGCCGGTGCGCTCCTCGCGGTGGATGTACTTGATATCGATGCCCTGCGCGGCGTAGCGGCGCACCGCCAGGTCGGCGATGCTGCGCGTTTCGTCGGTCGAATCGTCCAGCACCTGGATCTCGTAGCGCTCGCGCGGGTAGTCGATCGCGCAGACCGCGTCGATCAGACGCTCAGCGACATACATCTCGTTGTAGAGCGGAAGTTGGATGGTGACGAGCGGCTGCGGGTCGAGCGGCGGACCGAGGACCGGCTCTTTGTCCCGGTTGCTCATGTACAGGTACACGAGGTAATACCGGTGCCACCCGTAGATGGCGAGCACGATCACGACGAAGAAATAGGCGGCGAGGGTGAGGGTTTCAGCTGGCGTCATGATTTAGAGATGGAACCCCCACCGGCACAAGGACTTATATTACTGTTGGCTATCCAATGACGTCAAACAAACAGCTGCAGGATCTCCTGGATCAAGTGGCGGCGGGCACCCTCGATCCCACGGCCGCCAGGGAGCAGTTGATCGGCGTCATGCGGGCGCAGCCGTACGAGGATCTGGGCTTCGCCCGCGTCGATCATCATCGCTCCGTCCGCCAAGGGTTTCCGGAGGTGGTTCTCGGCCTGGGGAAGACGCCGTTCCAGATAGCGGCCATCGCCGCCGAGATCGTCGCCCGCGGCTCGACGCTGCTGGTGACGCGCGCGAGCGTCGCGGCATACGAGGCTGTTCGCGCGAAGGTGCCGGCCGCAAGCTACCACGCCGACGCCGGCTTGATCAGCCTGCGCCAGCAGGACATCACCGCCGGCAACGGCACGATCATCGTCGCAGCCGCCGGCACCGCCGACCTGCCCGTGGCTGAGGAAGCGGCCTGCACTGCTGAGCTAATGGGCAATCAAGTGTCGCGCCTGTACGACGTCGGCGTGGCGGGACTGCACCGGCTTCTCGGTGAACGCGAGCGCCTCAACGCCGCCCGTGTGATCATCGTCGTCGCCGGCATGGAAGGAGCGCTCCCCAGCGTTGTCGCCGGCCTGGTGAGCGCCCCGGTCATTGCGGTCCCGACCAGCATCGGCTACGGCGCCAGCTTCGGCGGCATCGCCGCACTGCTCGGCATGCTGAACAGCTGCGCCTCCGGCGTCTCGGTGGTCAACATCGACAACGGCTTCGGGGCTGCCGCTATAGCCTCGCTGATCAACCACTTGTAGGGGCTCCAAGACCCTGGCCCCGTGTGTACGGTAGAATCAGCGGTTCCCCCTGATGCAAACAAGCGCCCTGCGGGCACTCGAATTCGATCGGATTGTTGAGGCCGTGACGGACTTCGCGTTGACGCCGATGGGCGCCGAGCGCCTGTCCCGGCTGACGCCGTCCATCGATCCGCCGCAGGTCGCTCAATGGCAGGCAGCGACCACCGAGACGGTGCGGTTCGTGAGCGCGCACGGTCCGTTCCCGCTGCGTGCGTCGAGCGACCTGCCGCAGACCCTCGCGGCGCTGGGCGTCGAGGGGCGCGCCCTGGAATCGCTCCGGCTCCTTGCACTGGCCACGTTTCTCGACTCGATCGACGAGTCGCGCGCCGGCATCCGCCGGGCGCCGGGGTCCTATCCGCTGCTCGACGCCGCCACTGCCGGCGCCGTCTCGTTCAAAGGCGAGTCGAGCGGGGTGCGCGAGAAGATCGACCCGTCGGGCGAAGTCCTCGACCATGCGAGCCCGGAGTTGAGGGTGATTCGCGATCGGCTGCGCAGGCAGAAGACGCGGCTGCGCAGCACGCTCGAGTCATACCTGCGCGGCAAGGAGACGGCAAAATACCTGCAGGACCAGGTCGTGTCCGAACGCAACGGCCGTTACGTCCTGCTCGTGAAGGCCGAGCATCGTGGCGGCATCCCGGGCATCGTGCATGGCGCTTCGACCAGCGGCGCCAGCCTGTTTCTCGAGCCGCTCAGCACCGTCGAAATCAACAACGACATCGTGGCGCTGGAGGAGCAGGAGGCGGAAGAGGTCCGGCGCATCCTCCTGGCACTGACCAACGCGTTCCGCCAACGCTCGGGCGATCTGGAGCGGACGATCGACGCCGCGACCGAGCTCGACGTGCTGCAGGGACGCGCCCGTTTCTCCGAGTCGATTGACGGTATCGAGCCGGCGCTGTCGACCGACGGCGCCTTCGAACTGCAGGCCGCGCGCCACCCGCTGCTCAAGAACCCGGTACCGGTGACGATCAAGGTGGTGCCGCCGGCGACAATCCTGCTCGTGACCGGACCGAACACCGGCGGCAAAACCGTGGCCCTGAAAAGCGCCGGGCTGCTGGCGATGATGACGCAGGCGGGCCTGCGGATTCCGGCGGCGCAGGGATCGCGGCTGCCGGTGTTCCGTTCGCTCTTCGCCGACATCGGCGACGAGCAGTCGATCGAAGCCAGCCTCAGCACTTTTTCGGCGCACATCACGAACATCGCGGCGATGGACCGCGGTCTCGCGACGCCGGCGCTCGTGCTGCTCGACGAGGTGGGATCGGGCACCGATCCGATCGAAGGCGGCGCCCTCGGCGTGGCAATCGTCGATCACTTCCGCCGCCGCGGCGCGACGGTGATCGCGACCAGTCACTACGACCAGCTCAAGAGCTACGCCTCGACCACGGAAGGCGTGGCCAGCGCGGCGTTCGGCTTCGAGCTGACGACCTTCGCGCCGACCTACCAGTTGATCTACGGCAGCCCCGGGCGCAGCCTGGCGCTCGAGATCGCCGGCCGGCTGGGGCTCAACCCGGCGGTGGTCGCCGCGGCGCGCGAGAACCTGAGCGCGCGCGAGGCGCAGCTGGCCGAGCATCTCGCGAAGATCGACCACGACATGCGGGCGCTCGAGCACGAGCACCGGCTCGCGGCGCGCGAGCGCGAGACGCTCGAGGCGGCCGAGACGCAGATGCGCCACCGCGAGGACGCGCTACGCCAGCGCGAGGAGACCTTCAAGCGCCGGCTCAACGAGGAGCTCGGCGCGCAGGTCCGCCACGCGCGCAAGGAGATCGACGAGGTCATTGCGGCGCTGAAGGTCAAGGCCGACGCGATTGCGCGCGCGCCGCGCCTGGTCTCGACCGGCGACACCGGGAAAGCTCGCAGCGACGCGCGGAGCGCCGTCGACGCGATCGCGGCTCGCGCGGGCGCCGGCGAATCGCCCGCGGCGGCCAGCCCCGAGCCCCCAGCTTCCAGCCCCTTGTCTATCGGCTCACGCGTGATCGTGGGCGGGCTGGGCCTCGAGGCGACGGTGACGTCGGTGCACGATGGCACCGCCGATCTCGACGTGCGCGGCAAGCGGATGCGCGCCAGCGTCCGCGACCTCCGCGTGATCGGCGGCCAGCCGGCCGCGGCGCGCGTCAATGTCAGTGTGCAGCTGCAGCCTCGCGAGGGGACGCCGGCGGACCTGAACGTGATCGGCTGCACTGTCGAGGAAGCGCTGGCGCGGGCGGAACGGTTCCTGGACGAGTCCTTGCTCGGCGATCAGCGTGTTCTGCGGTTGATTCATGGCTACGGCACCGGTCAGCTGAAGCGCGCGCTGGCCGACTTCCTGCAGCAGCACCCGCTCGTGGCGCGGTTCGCGACGGCGCCGCCGAATCAGGGCGGAGGGGGCGTGACAGTGGTAGAGCTGAAAGACTGAAATGCTGATTGCTAAATGCAAAGTGCTGATTTCATTTCCTAATTTGCCTTTAGCAATTTGCATTTAGCAATCTGCATTTGTATGGCTTTGTTTCCCCAAGCGTTCATCGACGATCTGCGCCTGCAGGCCAACATCCTGACGGTGGTGCAGGAATACGTACCGTTGAAGCGTGCGGGTACGTCCTACAAGGGCAACTGCCCGTTCCACAACGAGAAGACTCCGTCGTTCAACGTGAACCCTGAAAAGGGGTTTTTCCACTGTTTCGGATGCGGCGTCGGCGGCGACGTGTTCAAGTTTCTCGAGCTCCACGAGAAGGTCGGGTTCCAGGACGCGGTAAAGATGCTGGCGCAGAAGTTCGGCGTGGCGTTGCCCGAACTGGCCCCCGGCGAGGGTGGGGATGATGCCCGGCTCGATTCGGCGCTGCGCGAAGGGCTGCTCAAGGCGCACGAGATCGCGGCGGCCTACTTCACAGAGCAGCTCGCGGCGGCGGCCGGCGCACGGGCCCGGTCGCAGCTTGCCGAGCGCGGCGTTACGCCGCAGACCATCGCCCAGCTTGGCCTCGGCTTGGCGCCGAATTCGCGCGACGGTCTGAAACAGCGCCTCCTGAAACAAGGCTTCGCTCAAGGCGTATTACTGCAAAGCGGCCTGATCGTTCAGCGTGAAGGCGGCGAGCTGGTCGATCGGTTCCGCAACAGGCTGATGGTGCCGATCTGCCGTGACACCGGCTCGGTGATTGCCTTCGGCGGACGTCAGATGGATCCGGACCAGGGCGGCCCGAAGTATCTGAATTCGCCGGAAACGCCGATTTATTCGAAAAGCCGCACGCTTTACGGTCTCAACCTGACCAAAGGCCAGATCCGGCAGGGCGGGTTTGCGGTCCTGGTGGAAGGCTATTTCGACTTCGCGCAGGTGTTTCAGTCGCAGGCGGCCCCGGCGGTCGCCTCCTGCGGCACGGCGCTGACACCGCAGCAGGCGCAGCTGCTACGGCGGTTTACGTCAAAGATCGTGCTCAGCTTCGACCCTGATGCGGCCGGCCTCGGCGCCGCGGTGCGTTCGTGCGAGCTTCTGGTGGCGGAGGCTTTCGACGTCAACGTCGTGGTCCTGGACAAGGGCGAAGATCCGGATACGTTCATCAGACGCAAGGGTGGCGATCAATACAGGGATCGGCTGAAATCGTCGCGTCCGTACCTCGAATACCTGCTGGATCAGGCCGCCGATGGTCTCGACCTGAACCACGATGACAATCGCCGACAATTCCTCGGCAAGATGCTCACGGTTGCGGCGCGGATTCCGGACGCCGCCGCGCGAGACCAGTTCGCGGACCGGATCGCGCACAAGGCGAGGATTACAGAAGACGTGGTGCGGGCGGAAATCCGCAAGGCGGCCGTGAATCGCCAGACGGCCGTGACCACCCGTGAGCTGCCCTCCTTCGGACAGCTCAAACACGCGGAAAAAGCACTGATCTGGGGACTGATCCACAATACCAGCGCGGCGCTGGAGGCGCTCGCCGGGCTGGACGACGACGATCTCGAAGAATTGGCCGGCCGCCACATCCTGGAAATGGCCCGGAGCCTG
>DATASG010000025.1:0-4259 GCA_036269295.1 Vicinamibacterales bacterium
CCGGTGGCCTGATCGCTGAACTCCTGCATCCAGTCGTAGTTCACGCCGCTCGCCGCCGTGTCGGCGGCGAGGCTCGAACCCAGGTGCTGCGCCAGCATCGAGCGCAGCGCCAGCGTCAGCGGCACGCTGACCAGCAGCGTCAGCGCCCAGACCCCGATCAGAATCGCGGGAGCGCGGTTGACCCGGTGGGCGCCGTCGCGCCAGGCGGCGAACGGGCTCATGCGAGCGCCGCCCACGACAGCAGACAGTCCTGCAGCCACACGATCCACGTCGCCGCCCACTTGGTCGAGGCCGTGGCGGCTTGCGGCGCCAACGTTTTCGAGTTGTTGGTGTAGTTCACGTCGAGCAGGAGGACGCGGTTCGGATCGACTTGCGCGGAGACGACCGGCGTCTGCCGATCGTAGGCGTAGAGCTTCCAGCGGTCTTTGCCGTCCCAGTGTTCGGTCACGCGCTCTCCGCTTGCGAAGGTGATCAGCACATCGACCGGAAACGTCGCCTCGCCGTAGCGGCGTGCGACCACCGCCGCGTGATACTGATCGCCGTCGTGCTCGCTCCTGATGTCCTGGACGCCGTAGTCGAACACATTCGAGCTGCGGTACACCTGATCGAAGTACCAACCGAGATCCTGACCGCTGACGTCGTTGGCGGTGGCGAAAAAGTCGGCCGGTGTCGGGTGCCTGAACGCCGAGCGGGCGAAATGTGCCGACAGGATCCGCTGCAGCGCCGGCCAGCCGAGCCAGCGCTCCATCGTGTTCAGCCACAACGCGGTCTTATTGTAGGTGATGCTGCCACCCGTCGACGGAAAGTAGCGGTAGGTCGGCGTCGACTGCGCGTCGCTCTTGGCGTCGCGGCGATAGCCGGCCAGGCGGTTGCCCTCCGTTTCACGGCTGAGCGCGATATCGCTGATGACCCACGGCACGAACCCGCCAAAATAGCGGAGCGCCAGGAAGTTCGGCTCGTACACCTGCGCCACCGCCCGCGCCGTCGAGAAGGTGTTGAAACCCTCGTCCATCCACGCGTCCTCGAACTCGTTGTTGCCGACGATGCCGTACCAGAACTGGTGGCCCGCCTCGTGAACGGTGACGCCCTCGGGCGTCGTCACCCCCTGGGGCGCCAGCCATCGCGTCCCGGCGGTAAACAGGGTCGGATACTCCATCCCGCCGGCGCCGCTTTGGAACGCCGGGTCGACGATGGTGATGTGGCCGTAGGGGTAGGCGCCGTACCACTCGCCGTAGTACTTCAGGGTCGCGCGCGTGGCGTCGAAGTGTCGATCCGCCTGTCCTGCGTGCTCGGGCTGAAGCAGCAGGCGCATCTCGACCACCGGCAGCCGCGGGTGCTCGAAGCGCGCGGTCCGAACCAGGTAGTCCGGGCTCGTCGTCCACGCAAAGTCGTGCACGTCGTCCTGGTGATAGCGGTGCGTCGCGGTGCCGTCGCCGTTGTCGTGCAGCTCGCGCTGGGTACCGGTGGCGCCGAGGGGCCATCCCGCCGGCACCGTGAGCGACACGTCGTAGACGCCGTAGTCGGAGAAGAACTCGGTGCCGGCGTGGAACTGGTGGCAGTTCCAGCCATCGTCCTGCAGCACTCCGAGCTTCGGGAACCACTGGGCGATGAAGAAGAAATTGCCGATCGCGCCGGTGCGCGCGAACGTGCGCGGCACGTGGGCGGTCCACGCCAGCTCGATGGCGATGCTGGCGCCGGCCTCGACCGGCCGTGCCAGCGGCACCGACATCACCGTCTCGTCGCTGGGGTTGTCGTCGTCGGGAGCGATGAAGCGCTTCGAGGCCGTGCGGTCGGCGCCGCCGACGGTGATCGACGTGACGTCGATATGTGCCCATTCGTCCGGACGGCGGCCGCGATCGTTCTCGCCGCCGAGGGCGCGCTCGCGCATGAATGTGGAGCGGGTGTTCTTCCAGGCGTTCCAGTAAAGATGAAACTGGAGGTCGGCGGCCGGCGCCGAAGTGATGTTGCGCCAGGCGATCGTTTCCGATCCGGTGATCGTGCGCGTTGCTGGATCGAGACGCGCGGTGATGGTGTAGTTGGCGTTGCGCGGCGACAGCGGTTGGCCGGACGCACGCGCGCCGGCGAGCACCAGGAGAACTGCTGTGGCGAGCGCGGAGCGCATGCGCGGCATCCTAGACACTAGATCGGCACCAGGACGATCGATATCAGCGCGTCCGCCGGGGCGTGGGTGATCGCCGCGCCGATCGTGGCGTGCTGGATGTGATGCGCGCGGTAGCCGAACGCGTCTATTTGGGCGAGGAACTGGCTGGCGGTGATCCCGGATGCGCGCTCGAGCTGCGTCGGGTGCAGCTCGGAGAGGATCAGTGGGCGGTCCCGTTCCAGCAGGCTCGCCGCGCCGCGGAGCACCTGCGGCTCCGCGCCCTCGACGTCCATCTTGATCAGGCGCACCGGTCGGCGTAGATCCAGTGCGTCGAGCGCCACCACCGGCACCTCTTTCTTCCGATGACCCGCCAGCGGCGCGGCGCCGTCGCGCAGGAGGTAGGCGCCGCCGGAGTTCAGCGTCTCGACCGGAAAGGTCAGCGTCGCCATGCCGGGAGCGGCGCCGGCGGCGGCGCGGCGGAAGGTGACGCGGCCGCCGAACCCGTTTTCCGCCACCGATTGCTCGAGCAGATCGGCGTTCGGGTCGAGCGGCTCGAACGCGTAGACGCGCCCTTCCGGTCCGACCGCGGCCGCCATCTGCATCGTGAAGAAACCGATATGGGCGCCGACGTCGATGGCGCAGTCGCCAGGTTTCAGCGCCGCGCGCACGAAGTGGATCTCGTCCTGCTCGTAGTGGCCGCGCAGGATGTTCAGGCCGATGGTGTGATCCGACAGGTCGATGAACAGCCGGACGCCCGGCTCGATCTCCTTGATCACGACCGTCGAGTCGTTGGTGTGCGCGAAGTCGGGGTTCTTCTCGCGGAACTCGGCGGACGTGATCAGGTGATGCCGCAGTTCCGCCGTCGTCTTCGAACCGGCGAGCTTGGGGCCGATGACGTCATCACTCTCGGGATCGCGGTCGAGCAGCAGGCGATACGCCCAGATGACGTGATCTCGCGTGAGGCTCTGGTGGCCGTGCGCCATGGAGTGTGCCATCGTACCATCAAGGGCAGTGGCGCGGCCGCGCGGCGTGCCGCTATAATTCGCAGGCTATGCCTCACATCAAGGTCATGCACTTCGGGCTCGGACCGATTGGCGCCGCGATCGTCAAGCAGGTCGCGGCCCGTCCTGGTTTCAAGATTGTCGGCGCGATCGACATCGATCCGGCCAAGGTCGGCCGCGATCTCGGTGACGTCGTCGGCCTGCCGAAGCGGCTGGGCGCGAAGGTCTCCGGCGACGCCGCCAAGGCGCTCAAGGCCGCGAAGCCGGACGTCGTGATTCTCTGCACCAGCTCGTCGATCAAGAAGGTGCTGCCGCAGATCGAGATCATCCTGAAAGCGAAGATCGCCATCGTCTCGACCACCGAGGAGCTGTCGTACCCGGGCTACACGCACATCCGGCAGGCGAGGCAGATTCACGCCCTGGCGAAGAAGGCGAAAGTGGCGGTGCTCGGCACCGGCGTCAACCCGGGCTTCGCGATGGACGCGCTGCCGATCGCGCTGACCGCGGTCTGCGAGCGCGTCGACCGCATCGTCGTCAATCGCGTCCAGGATGCGCGCGTCCGGCGTCTGCCGTTTCAGCAGAAGATCGGCGCCGGCCTCACCACCGAGCAGTTCCAGAAGAAGGTCGACGACGGCAGCGTGCGGCACGTGGGGCTGACAGAGTCGATCGCGATGATCGCCGACGCGATGGGCTGGACGCTCGACCGCATCACCGACGACATCCAGCCGAAGCTGGCGGCGGTGACGATCTCGAGCGAGTTCCTGGCGGTCGATCCGGGCTACGTCTGCGGCATCACCCAGGACGGCGTGGGCTACCGAAAGAACGAGCCGGTGGTCCGCCTGCACATGGAGGCCTACCTCGGCGCACCGGAGTCGTTCGACTCGGTGGAGATCGAGGGCTCGCCGAACATCTCGTCGAAAATCGTCGGCGGCATCCACGGCGACGTGGCGACGGCGTCCATCGTCGTCAACTCGATTCCCAAGGTCCTGCA
Organism: Vicinamibacterales bacterium; assembly: GCA_036269295.1. Taxonomy (GTDB): domain Bacteria; phylum Acidobacteriota; class Vicinamibacteria; order Vicinamibacterales; family CAVVIG01; genus CAVQFC01. The sequence goes on from DATASG010000025.1 coordinate 4,094, forward strand.
GGCCCCGCCCGGCCTGCACACCATGCGCGATCTCGCCCTGCCCTCGTTTTTTCCCGGCCGCTAACGTCTGACGACCCTTCGGACGGTCTGCGTCTACGACGTGAGATAATTTCCTGGCATTCATGGAGTTTCTCGCGAAGTGTCCGAAATGCGACGCCGGCCTGCC
>DATASG010000026.1:0-5865 GCA_036269295.1 Vicinamibacterales bacterium
CCACCAGCGTCGTCTTACGGCCGACGCGATCGCCGAAGTGGCCGAACAGCGCCGAGCCGATCGGCCGCGCCACAAAGGCGATCGCGAACGTCGCCAGCGAAGCCAGTGTCGCGGATGCCGGATCCGACTTTGGAAAGAACAACGGCGGGAAGACGAGCACCGCCGCCGTGGCGTAGATGTAGAAGTCGAAAAACTCGATCGTCGTGCCGATCAGGCTGGCGAACAGCACCTGGGCTGGGCTGTTGATCGGCTTGCCGGTGACGGTGCTCGTCTCGCTCATCGCCACCGATGATACACGCAGCGGCCGCGCGGACCCCCCGCGCCGGCGTCAGCAGCTAGGCCGGCGTCGGCCGCGCCAGGCGCGCCCGGCCATACGCGACCGATGCCGCCAGCACCCCGACGATGAACGGCACAACCGCCGGCGCGATGGTGCCGCCCATCGCGGTGATGACGGTCGCCCCGATGATGATGATCACCAGGCCCGCTGCCGCGGCCGGCGTCAGCTCGGCGTGGATCCGCAGCAGACCCGGAACCACCAGCCCGACCGCGCCAAGGACCTCGGCTACGCCGATGAACCGGAGCAACAGACCCGGCAGCTCGACCGGCCCGGCCATGGCCTCGATCGGCAGAACGAGCTTCATGCCCCCCGCAAAGAGAAACAGCGCCGCCAGCAGACCCTGAACCGCCCACAACGTCACGTTCTTTCGCATCCTCATACCCTCCAACCCCTGGTCGAACAACCGCCGCACGGATCGACATCCGGCCAGAAGGCCCTGAGTTGCGCCGGCGGAGCGAAGGGTGGTCTGATCGTCTGTCGTGCCGGCTGCCGATCCCATCAACGAGGCCGTGAGCGCCGTCTATGAGTCCGACTCCAGACGCGTGCTCGCGACGCTGATTCGCCTGCTGGGCGACTTCGACCTCGCCGAGGAAGCTATGCACGACGCGTTTCGCGCCGCGCTCGAGCAATGGCCGCGCGACGGTGTACCCGCCAACCCGCGCGCGTGGCTGGTGTCGGCCGGCCGTTTCAAGGCGATCGACGGCCTGCGCCGGCAGAAGCGATTTGACTCGCTCGACGAAGAGGGACGTGAGCTCGACGTCGCGGTCGTCGACACCGCGGCCTGGGCGGACGCCGAGACCGTCGAGGACGACCGGCTGCGCCTCGTCTTTACATGCTGTCACCCCGCGCTCGCGTTCGACGCCCAGGTGGCGCTCACGCTCCGCGAGGTCTGCGGCCTGACCACCGAGGAGATCGGACGGGCCTTCCTCACCCCAGCGCCGACGCTGGCCCAGCGCATCGTCCGCGCTAAGGCCAAGATTCGCGAGGCGCGGATACCGTATCAGGTCCCGGCGCCCGCGGAGCTGGCCGAGCGGCTCGAAGCGGTCCTGCGCGTGATCTATCTCGTCTTCAACGAGGGATATGCCGCCTCGTCCGGCGCCGCGCTGACGCGCCACGATCTGTCGGCGGAAGCGATCCGGCTGGGACGGCTGCTCGTCGAACTGTTGCCGGACCCGGAAGCCATGGGCCTGCTCGCCCTGATGCTGCTCCACGAATCGCGGCGCGCCGCACGGACGTCGCCGTCGGGCGAGATTATCCTGCTCGACGATCAGGATCGGTCGGTGTGGAACCGCGAGCTGATCGCGGAGGGATCGCGGCTGGTGCGGGCAGCGCTGGCGACGCGGCGGTTCGGTCCCTACACACTGCAGGCCGCGATCGGTGCCGTCCACGCCGAGGCGGCAAGCGCGGCGGCTACGGATTGGGCCGAGATCGTCGGGCTGTATGATGCGCTGCTGAGGATGGACGATTCCCCGGTGATCGAGCTCAATCGCGCGGTCGCCATGGCGATGCGCGACGGTCCGGAGGCCGGGCTGGCCTGCATTGACGACATCCTGAAGCGCGGCCAACTGAAGGATTACCGCCTCGCACACGCCGCGCGGGCGGAGCTCTGCCGCCGGTTAGGGCGGATGGTCGAAGCGCGCACCGCCTACCAGAAGGCGCTCGCCTTGACCAGGCAGGAGCCGGAACGGCGGTTTCTGGAGCGTAGGATCGCTGAAACAGACCGGTAATCGGCGATGTCGATCCGGGAGCGCCTCGAACGACTAAAGGCCATGAGGAACGAGATGAAGTACCTGTGTCTGGTTTACCTCGAGCATGACAAACTGCACGCCGTGCCCGACCGCGAGTGCATGAACTGCGGCGACGACTTCAGGAAAAGCGGGCTGCTGGTGGCGGCAGAAGCGCTCGAGTCGACCGCAACCGCCGCGACCGTGCGGGTCCGCAACGGCAAGATGTCGATTACCGACGGCCCGTTCGCCGAGACCAAGGAACAGCTTGCCGGCTTCTACCTGATCGAGTCGCGCGACCTCAACGACGCCATCCAGGTGGCGTCGAGGATTCCGCCGGCGCGGGAAGGCAGCGTTGAAGTGAGGCCGGTCCGGCAGCTGGACCCGGATACCCGTTTATGAGCATCATCACCGACTTCAAGTTCGCGCTGCGATCGCTGGCCAAAGTAAAGGGGCTGACGATCACCGTGGTCGCCACGCTGGCTCTCGGTATCGGGGCCAACGCCGCTATCTTCAGCGTGGTGCGCGGCGTGCTGCTGCGTCCGCTCGTCAACAAGGACGAGGATCGGCTGATCTACATCTCGCAAAGCGCCCGTGGCATCCACACCGAGAACGCCAAGTTTTCGGTGCCGGAGATCCGCGATCTGCGCGGCAGCGTGAAGACGTTCTCTGCCTTCGGCGAGTTCTCGACGCTGGATTTCACCCTCGTTGGTCTGGGCGAGCCTCGCGTCGTGCGCGCCGGCGTGGTCAGCGGATCGTATTTCGAAGTCATGGGCCTTCGCCCCGTGCTCGGCCGGCTGCTGGACGCCACCGACGACGGACCCCAGGCCGCAGGCGCGGCGGTGCTGACCCATCGTTTCTGGACGACCGCGCTCGCCGGTGATCCGTCTGTCGTCGGCAAGGTCATCAGGTTGAGCGATCGATCGGCCACCATCGTCGGCGTCGTCGAACCATCGGTGCCTTACCCGGCCGAGACCGAAATCATCGCCAACATCGTGACCAGCCCGCATCACCTGTCGGCGACGATGGTCGAGGGGCGGGTGCACCGCATGACGGATCTGTTCGGCCGCCTCGCGCCAGGCTCCGAGCTCGACGCTGCACGCGCCGAGCTGCGCGCCGCCCACGCGGCCATGATCAACCAACACCGCGAGGACTATCCGAAGAAGGCCGATTTCCAGATCGACGCCGTGCGGCTGCGCGATCAGATCACATCGCCGGCAAGGACCGTGCTGCTGGTGCTGCTCGCCGCCTCGGCGCTCGTGTTCGTCATCGCCTGCTCGAACGTCGCCAACCTGATTCTGGCGCGGTCGGTGCGGCGCGAGGGCGAGCTGGCAATCCGGGCGGCGCTCGGCGCCAGCGCCGGCGCGCTCCGCCGCACGCTGCTCGCCGAAAGCCTGCTGCTGTGCGGCGCCGGCGCGGCGCTCGGCGTCGCCATTGCCTGGCCGATGGTGGCCGTCCTCGCGCGGTATGCCGCGCGCTTCTCCGTCCGCGCCCTGGACCTGAGCGTCGACGCCAGCATGCTGTGGGTCGGCGTCGGGCTGGCCCTGGTGTCGGCGGTGCTGCTGGCGTTCGTGCCGCGCCTGCCCTCGTCGGAGTCGTCGAACGGATTCGGGCTCTCGAACGGCAGCGTCCGGATCACGTCGGGCACCAACCGGCGGCTGCGGCTCTTCGCGATGACCCAGATCGCCGCCTCGTTCGTCCTGCTCGCCGGCGCCGGCACGCTGCTGACGACGCTGTTCGAGCTGCAGCGTGCGCGCACCGGCATCAACACCCGCAACGTGCTGGCGCTGCACGTGCCGGTCAACTACACCCGGCCGCGTGAGCAGTCGCTGCCGCTCTATCGCGAAGCGATCCGGCGGATCGGCGCCCTCCCCGGGGTCGAGCAGGTGTCGGTCGGAACGCTGGTGCCGTGGCGGGAAGCTGGCGCGTTTTTCGAGGCGCTGTTCACGGTCGAGGGCTACGCCAAGGCCGACGGCGAGGAGGACCCGCGGGCGCGGTTCCGCACCGTGTCGCCCGGCTTTTTCGGCTCGCTCGGCGTGCCGATCATCGCCGGACGCGACTTCAACGCCGGCGACAGGAGCGACAGTGAACAGGTGGTGATCGTCAGCCAGAGCGTTGCGCAGCGGCTGTTCCCCGGCCAGGAGGCGCTGAACCGGCGCATGCTGTGGACCGATCCGGTGATGAAGTTCATCGACGTCAGCACCAGGCCACGCCGGATCGTCGGTATCGCCGCCGACATCGACGATGAGAACGTGATCCCCGGTCCGGCGATGGTGATCTATCACCCGTTGGAGCAGGAGTTTGGCGGCGGACGTCTCTTCGTGCACGCGCAGACGGATCCGTACGCGCTGGTGCCGCCCATCACGCGCATCATCCGCGAGCTGTCGCCGGAGCAGCCGGTGGAGAGGGCGGCGACGCTGGACGATGTGCGCGCCGAGGTGCTGGCGCCCGATCGTCTGAACGCCCTCGTGTTCGGCGTCTTCGCCGCGGTGGCGCTGACGATCGCGGTGGTCGGCGTCGCGGGCGTGCTGGCGTTCTCGGTGAGCGCGCGTACCCGCGAGTTCGGCGTCCGGCTGGCCATCGGCCTGCAGCCGCGTGCGCTGCTGACGCGCGTGCTCGGCGAAGGCGCGGTGATGGCCGGCGCCGGGATCCTGGCTGGCGCCGTCGGCGGCATCGCGCTGGCGCGGTTGGTCGGGAGTTACCTCGCCAATGTCCACATGCCGGGGGCACTGCCGTTGCTCGGCGCCTCGGCGGTCCTTGTGGTGGCGGCGGTGCTCGCGTCGCTGTTGCCGGCCGCGCGCGCGTCACGCGTCGATGTGGTTCAGGCGCTGCGATCGGAGTAAACTGCGGCTGGATTCCCATCCATGACCGCAACGCAGCTGATCGCGCTTTCTGGTGGTGTCTTCGCCTTCGCCGTCGTCGGCTCGTCCTGTTCGTCTCCGAAACAGGCCGCCGCGTCGCCACCGGCGCCGCCAGCGCAGCAGCTCTGGGGCGAGATGAAGCCCGTGGTCTCCGTCAAGGAATTGATGCGGGACATGATCGATCCTGCATCCGACTATGTATTCGACGCCATCGGCGGCGTCGACAACAAGAAAGGGTCGCTCGAAACGCTCCCGAAGACGGAGGCCGACTGGGATAAGGTCCGGACCGGCGCCGTGATGCTGGCGGAGGGCGCCTACCTCCTCAAGGTCCCGCGCCCGTTCGCGCCCCCGGGAGACGAGAACAACAGCACCGGCCCGGAGCCGGAAGAATTGTCGCCGGCACAGATCACGGCGAAGCTCGAGCACGACCCGGTGTTGTGGAACGCCAAGATCGAGGCGCTGCGCAATGTCGGCCTGCAGGTCCTCGACATCGTGAAGCGGAAAGACGCGAAGGAAATGTGGGATGCGGCCGACAATCTCGATCAGGCGTGCGAAGCCTGCCATCTCGAGTTCTGGTATCCGGGTGAGAAGGCGTTCCTGCAGAAGCTCGACAAGCGTCTCGACGATCTCTACGGCCTGAAAGCCCTGCACCCCGACCGAACCCGCACCTTGGGGATGGAACCGCCGAAGTAGCGGTGCCGCCAGCGATTGCCTGAGCTCCCCGAGGTCGAATCCGCTCGTCGTCGTCTGGTTCCCGCGATGAAAGGCGCGCGCTTTGTCGGCGTCCTGCTTCGGCGCGCGGGTCTCCGCACGGCGTTTCCCCGGCGCTTCGCGGCCCGATTGAAAGGTCGCGCGGTGTTGCGACTCGACCGGCGGGCCAAGTATCTGCTGGCAGTATTGTCGTCAGGCGACACGCTGTTGATGCATCTCGGCATGTCCGGAT